>JBBSXA010000045.1:0-2917 GCA_038045985.1 Nanobdellota archaeon | reverse complement strand
TATAACCCTGGGATAGATTCTTCGAGAAACAAAAAGCACCTCGAAGCCTCTATCCTGGGGAAAAAGAGGTGATAATAAACCAAGATTATGCTAGTATTTAAATCTTTCGTTTCTGTTACTCTTTAAAAATGACATTGGGTTTTTAACCTTGAGTAGTAATCTCAAAACCTCTAAAAGAGTTACAACACATCTTTATATGTTCTACGAAGTTTTAATCTTAACCACTACAGAATAGGTCACTACACTCTTTTAGGTACTACTTTACTTTTTCTTGTAAATTGCAACATAACTCTCAGCTTTTTCACCATCAAGATTAAACGCAGTGCCTACCTTATACCCCAAAGAGTTATTATACCTATCAACTATATCTGCATAAATAGGTAATATTTTTCCATTATCATCTATTTCTAATCTACGGTCTAATGTTAAAGCTGGCTGCTTTCGTATTTGCTTAATATCAATAAATTCATACTCTTCTCCGTATTCCTTGTGGAGTTCTTTCATTCTATCCAAATACTCTGCCATGAAATTACTCTTTCTGCAATGCTTAAATATTTTTCTAAAAATCTTATAAACCCTATCCTCCTTAATAATAAATGACAGAAAATTCTGAAAAATTAAAAAAATCTGTAAAGCAAGAGCAAATGCATGATTTGCTTTTTAATCGTGAAATTGGCTGGCAGGAAATCATTTATGACCTTATAAACACAGAGCAATTAGACCCTTGGGATATAAACATATCAGCATTAACTGATAAATACATGGAAAAAATTCAAAAACTTGAGGAAGCTGATTTCTTTGTTTCCAGCAAAGTTCTTTTGGCAGCTGCATTGCTCCTAAGAATAAAATCTGAAATTTTATTAAATAAATACATAAAAAGCATAGATGAAATTCTTTTTGGAAACAAGCAAGAACTGAGAAAACCACTTGAGAGAATTGAGCTTGAAGAAGAGATTCCTGAATTGATTCCAAGAAGCCCCATTCCAAGATTTAAAAAAGTCACTCTTCAAGAGCTTATTGAATCTCTGAACAAAGCAATAACTACAGAAAACAGAAGAATAAAAAAAGAAATCATCAAATCCAGCGCTTTAAGGGAAATAGGAATTTCTCTTCCTAAAAAAACAATAAACATAAGAGACAAAATAAAAGCTGTCTATGAAAGCATTCTCAGTCACCTAAAAAAGCAAGAAAAGCATAAAGTTTCTTTCACAGAGCTTGCAGGGGAAAGCAAAGAAGAAAAGATTGCGTCTTTTTCTCCTTTGTTGCATCTTGAAAACCAAAAAAAAGTCTGGCTTGACCAGGAAGCGCACTTCGAAGAGATTTATGTCTGGCTTAAAGATGTCTACTTCAAAAACAATCCTGATCCATACGCAGGTCTCATGCAGGAAATAGAGGAAGAAATTGAAAATTTGGATGACGAAGGCAAGCAAAGATTAGAACTTATTAATACAGACTTCGAAAACCCTTTGGGAGAAATGTTTGACGAGGAAGACTAGAATTAATCCCAAAAATAAGTTCTTATCTGACAATCACCATCTATATTCTTCAAAGTAATGTCTTTCTTTCACAGAAGCATTGCCGTCCTGAGAATCCAACAGGCAAGATATTAATTTAGCTGCAGAGAATTGTCAAGTGCATGCCTTGGCTGATCTAAAATAATTGTTCTTTCACTGTCCATTTCTCAAATTAACAGCATATCTTAAAATATGTCTTCCTTTAAGCTCTTCAAAAAATCCTGGTTTTAGTTTTTGAAAATTCCCCAGTTTATGCAGCTGCTCATCCCACCAACTTTCCCATTGGGCATCACTGCCGGCAAACTCATCTTTATCAAAGCCTAAAAAAAGATAATCAGAGCATACTCTCCTCATCTCTTGAAGAGCTTTTGGAATAAGATCAAACTGAACTCCATGCAATTCTCCATTGCATATCCCAACATCATATCTATTATCTCCTATTCCATTTAAATCATTCAAAGATTTATTATAAGAAAGCCTCAAAATTTTAGATCTCGTAGAGCCATTGCTGGAATAAATCCCCTCTAGTGTAAACCTATTATCTGACAAGTACCTCACTAAATCTTCATTACAGCCAAAACTAACAGCCCACAATGAACCTTTGCGCTCTTTAAACTTTTCAACCATATACTCTGCCAAAGGTTTCCAGTTAACCACTCTATCCATTGAAGATATTCCTAAAACAAGTTTTTAAACTTTATTATTCTTTATCTTAAATGAAGCTCGGCGTTTTATTTTCTGGAGGAAAGGATTCATGTTATTCCTCTTATTTAGCTAAAAAACAGGGGCATGAATTAACATGTTTGATTTCTATTTTTTCAGAGAATAAAGACTCATTTATGTTCCATACTCCATCTATAAAGTGTGTTAAACAACAGGCAGAAGTAATGAAAATTCCAATAATAATTAAAAAAACAAAAGGAGAAAAAGAGCTGGAGTTGAAAGACTTGGAAAAAATTATTCTAGAAGCAATTAAAAAATACAAAATTCAGGGAATCGTTACAGGTGCCTTAAGAAGCGTCTATCAGGCTTCAAGAATACAAAAGATATGTGACAATTTAAAATTAAAATGCATAAACCCTCTCTGGCAAAAAGATGAAATAGAATACCTTCAAGAGTTAATTAAGAGTGATTTTAAAATCATTATAACAGGAGTCGCAGCATACCCTTTAGATCAATCTTGGCTTGGCAGAATTATAGATCAAAAGTTTATCGAAGAAGTTAAGGCTCTGCATCAAAAATACAAAATTCATCCCGCAGGAGAGGGCGGGGAGTTTGAAAGCTTTGTGCTTAATTGTCCTTTATTCAAGAAACCACTGAAAATAAAATCGTTCAAGGATTTCAAAACAGGTGAGAATGCTTGGAGGAGAGAATTGGTGATATAAATGGGATTTGATTATAAA
>JBBSXA010000044.1:0-11473 GCA_038045985.1 Nanobdellota archaeon | reverse complement strand
TGCAGGAAGGCAAGATAAAAGAGGTGCCTAAAATAAATCCCTTGATTTATGAAACCTATTTAAAAAATGCAAGAGAAAGTTTAAAGGTAGCTAATCAATTATTTCAAAACAAAACTTCTTCCTTGTGGGTTATTGTAACCAGCTATTATTCTATGTTTTATATGGCCTGTGCATACCTTTACAAATTAGGATATAAACCAGGCCGGGAAATAGTCCATCAGGTTGTAAACGAGGCTTTAATTGTTAAGGGCAGACACAAGCTGAAAAACCACATTCTAGAGTATTATAATGAGGAAAAAGAAAAAGCATTAATTATTGTGGATAATTACCTAGATAATTATGAAAGGGAGAAAGCAAAAAGAGCAACTTTTCAGTATGAAACAACAGAAGATATAAAAGAATCTAAAGCCCAGACTTCTTTGAATAGAGCAAAAGAATTTTTGACTTTGATAGAGGAAATATTACAAAAATGACAACATTCAAACTCTCCCCCTCATCGCTTTCCCTTATGAAAGAATGCCCGAGATGTTTCTGGTTGACTCAGCACAAAGTATGGAAAAGACCTTCTGGACCATTTCCACAAATAACAAATGGTATGGATTCTATTTTGAAGAAACACTTTGATAGCTTCATGGAAAGAGGAATTCTTCCTCCTGAAATAAAAGATCATCATCATACGAAAGGATTGAAATTATTTGATAATAAAGAGTTGCTAAAAGAATGGAGAACTGCACTAAAAGGATTATGGTTTGAAGATAATAATGGAAATGTGCTTCATGGAGGTGTTGATAATATCTTAGTTAATGGTAAAAAGCTCATAGTTCTTGATTATAAAACGAAGGGCTTTCCAATAAAAGATGAAGATGAAGCCGGCAGTTATTCCCAAAATCAATTAGATATATACAATTTCTTGCTAAGAAAATCAGGTTATCAGACAGAAAATTATGCATTTCTTTTGTTTTATATTCCTAATAAGGTATTGGAAACTGGAGAAGTTGTATTTGACACTCTTTTAGCAAGAAGAAACATAGATGTAAAGAACGCAGAAAACATATTCAAAGATGCAATTAAACTTCTTAATGGTGATTGCCCTAAAGAAAGCTGTGAATGGTGTGATGGACGATGAAAACAAAAAAGCGAGAGCAAGTTAAATTATCTCTATTAACAGTTATATGCAATGCGACTCAAATATATAGGGGAACAATTCCAAAAGATAAAAAGAAAGTTTACACAGAAATCCTTAGAGAGTTGATAAAAAACCTAATTAACAAGATTGACGGCAATTCTCTAACTAATGAGGAGGTTAGAAAAGCAATAAAAGAACTATCTGAAAAATCAGATGTTTCAATAGGAGCTTCCCAAAAAGCAATTAATGTTTATCTAAAGTTTTATTGTATATTAGCAAATAAATCTGATGAGATTATCAAAGAGTTAGATTGTCCTATAGACAGTTTTGTAATAAAAGAGAATAAACTAAGCAAAGTTTCACTTAAAAATATGAACATTAAAAATTATGAAGAAATGCAGAATACACTTAAGGAAAAGTATGGGACAAGATTGCTTGCAGATATAGAAGCGTGGGATGATAAGAAAGTTTATTGAAATTCTATAAAAATTATTTATTCTTCCAGCTAACACTATGTCTTGTTGTAAACATAGAAATATGGTTTCTCCACCAGCCAATTAAAACCAAAAGTCCTGCAATAAATAAACCAATGCTTAATAAAATTGACCACATAAATACTTCTGAACTATTCAAGAAAGTGTTTGTAAAAGAAAGTCTAAATAATATTAGTGAAGCAATTATTAAAATTACACCTATAGTAATAGTATGCTTCCTTGAAAAATAAACTAATCTTTGGAATAAAGAATAACGTCTTCTAGGCTGAAAATGATGTCTTCCTCTAATATTTCTGTGTCTAAAGCGCCTTGCCATTTTAACCTCTCTTATATTGTTTATAAGAACTTATGGATTTTAAAACTTCCCTTTTGTTAATCCTCTCCACCTCCTCACTTCCCCTCCTCCCTTCCAAAACCCATTTAAACTCTCAAAAAATCTTATTTCTATGCCAAGAGCAGAAAAGCCTGAATCAGAAGATTACGAATTCATAGGCAAGAACTTATTTTTCCCAAAGCACGGAATCCTTGTATTCGGAGATATGCACATTGGCTACGAAACTATGTTAAGGCAGTCAGGGATTCTTGTACCGGAGCGACAGGTAAAAGATATAATTGAAGAAGTAAAAAAAGTTTTAGGAATTATAAAAAAGAAAGGGCATGAAACGAAGAAGATAGTTTTTCTAGGAGATTTAAAGCACGCTTTCGGGTTTAATTATTCAGAAAAAAACGAATTCCAGGAAGTCTTTGAGTTTTTAGGGGAGATTTTCCCCCAGGAAAACATAATCCTTATAAAAGGAAACCATGATACAATAGATTACACTTTTGAAGGAATGATGAAAAAATTCCATATTGAGAAAAACATTGCATTTATTCACGGTGATAGAAAAATAAAAGAGGCTTTCAATCCGGAAATAAAATTTGTTGTCCATGGCCATCTGCACCCTTGCTTGATTCTGGCAGAATCGCCAAAACAGGAGGCCTTCAAATGCTTTTTAGTGGGAAAGCACAAGAACAAGACATTTATTGTCATGCCAAGCTATCTAGACATAATTGAAGGCACGCCTGTAAATGAGTATGAAGAAAACTATGTAGAATCTTTCTCCGTTGTCCCGAAAAAAGACATAATGCATTTCAAGATTCATGCAATAGGCTCAAACAAGATTTATGATTTCGGAGAAATCAGAGATTTCAACTGAAATTTGTTTTTCAATAATAATTCTCATTTAAAAAAACTTAAAAATGTAAGGTTTCTTTTATATAAAAAGATGAACAAAACAATAGAGCTTTCTAAAAGAGCCTTAAACTAGCTAAAGCCTTTTTCTAAGAAATAAGTTCATTGCAGGAAAAACAGAGCACGAAATCTACAAAGCACTGGGAAGAAAATACAAAATGCCTGAGAAGAGGTGATTAAAGAGTTCCATACTAAATATCTTTTTTGGAATAATACTAAGTCTGCAAATAATCAAAAATCTTTTTTGACATCTTTATTATTGATGGAACTACCTTGAGATAGGAATCTTTTTTTAGCATATCCTCTTCAATAAATATTCTACCATCTTTTAGCACAATGCTCCGTGGTCTTTCTAAAGCTATAGCAGTAGCATCTATTTCAAAACTATCACTGTTATTACCATAAACAGCTTTTCCGTTTTCATCAATTGCTATACATTCATTAGGAAAAAACAAAGAATCAATTTTTACTTCTAATCTAGATTTATCATCTACTCTATCTACATTTTCGAAATCATTGGCTTTTCCATAAAACAAGAATCTATAATTTCCATCATTTATCAAAGAAACGTCTTTTGAAATCTTTAATGGAAGGGCCATGTACTGCAAATCACTCCAACTTTCATGATCTGTACCCTCAATAACTGCATTGGACCTTTTTTTAAAAATAAATCTTTTGATTCTCTTAAAAACCATAAACATAAAACTTAATTGTTATTTTTAAAGATTTATGTGCTAAATAATAAAAATGGGCGCGGAGGGAATCGAACCCCCATCTCCTGGGCACTCCGTTCCTTAAAACGCTGGAGCCAGGTAGTCTACCACTAGCCTACGCACCCAATAATAAATAAAAGAAACAGTTGATTTTTAACTTTATCTGTTGGCTTTCTTAGAATAAAAATGAACGTCATCACCATAATGCTTATTTGCTTCATCCAGAGTCATATCTCTAAAAATTTTGCCCCCAATAGATTACCTAAAAGTTGCAGACAAGGGGGTCTCCTTAGTTATAATTCCAACATGATAATCACTCCAAAAGAAGTATTCATTTTCTTGGAACCAAATAACCAAATCATTTAGAGAGGGTTTTGCTACATTATTATATCCAGCTTCTCTCAAACTAAGATCGTCAGAATATTTATCTTCTTCTTGCAATCCTAATAAATATCTAGCAGTGCCAACACAATTTGAAACACCTTTCTCTTGAACTTTATCCAATCTCTCACGAATAAAACGGTTTTCAACCAAATCAAACATTCCACTATCTAAACTATTAGGAAGTAGGGAAATAAATGATGTGACTAAATAAACTAAGCTTTTCTTCATAAAGAATCATAAAAAGTTTCTTTTAAATACCTTTCTTATCGATACCTAATCATTGTCCTAAATTCTATAAATTTTTTCATAAGTGCAGGAATCCATCCGCACCAAGAAATTTTCTTGTATTCAAAAATTCCTTTTTTTCTTCCAAGGCTTATTACAAAGGGCCTTTGCTTTGATACATATTCTGTCAAAGACTTATTATTTATTTCATTCAAAAGATTTTTAATTACAGCTCTTGCCTGTTTTTCAGCGCCTTGAGCTGTCTTCTCTTCCTTAATATCTGCAACATCTCCCGCAACAAAAACATTTTTCACTCCATCAAGCCTGAGATATTTGTCCACTTTAATAAATCCATTATCCATTTTATCGCTAAAACTCTTGTTCATAAACTCAGAATTGCATTTTATTCCTGTGCATAAAAAAGTCATGTCTGATTTTATCATTTTCTTGTCCTTTGTGAACACAGCTCCATTTTTGATATCAACTGTTTCATTCAATTTAATTTCAACTCCTTTTTTCCTGAGATGCTTTTCAACAATTTCAGAAGAAGCGAGATTATTTCTGGGAATGAGCTTTTCTGATGCGCTTATAAGAGTGATTTTTTTTCCAGGATAAGCTTCTGAAATCTCTGAAGCCAGCTCAATTCCAACAAGCCCTCCTCCAATAATAAGAACAGACTCCGCTTTTTCAAGGCATTTATGGCATTCCTTAAGATTCTTAGCCCTAAAATTTATCACAACATTTTTTTCTTTAATCAGAGATTCATATCTTGACCCGGAAGCTATCACAAGATAATCAAACTGAATTCTCTGGTTATTGACAAGCACTGATTTTTTCCCAACATCTTTCACCTCCCCAAGAATAAAACCAGATTTTTTTAGATAATCTTTATGTTTAATCTCAATTTTGCTTATCAATTCTGGATATACTATAACTTTTAGCACAGAAGGAGTAAACTCAAAATAATCTTTTGTATCTATTAGCGTTACATTAAACTTATTCTCAAGTTTTTTAGCAATCAATGCTCCCGAAAAGCCCCCTCCTATAATCACTAATTTTTTCATGTTATCATAAAAAAGAATAAAAAGAAGAATAAAAAGAAGAATAAAAAACTATCCTTTTCAAAAATTCATTTCCAGTCTGGACAACTTAAGCCTATAAAACCCCATATAGCAATCAAATGAAGGAAAACATTTGACCAGCCTGTAGATCCAATATTGCTCCAATTAATTCCCATAGTGATTACTGCAAAGCCTAAGATTATTACAGGAACCCAAGCAGTGTATTTAGTCTGCCAGTTTGCTAGAATCGCAATACCTGAAAGGATTTCTCCAAATATAAGCACCCAAGCCCAAAATGCAGGCGCCCATGAAAACAAAAAGTTTCCAGAGAGCATTCCTGTAACTCCGCTAGAACCTACTACAAAAAGCTTTAATAAACCTGCAACTAGCATAAGCAATCCAAGCAAAATTCTGTGAACTAAATTAAAATTTTTCATAATAAAAACCTCCTTTCATTTCCTCAATATAGGAGAATTTAGAACTCCAGAAGCCGAGTTTATTTTATAAATCTTTCCCATGAATGGCTACTCTTAGACATTCATTCTTACTTGCTTCTTTCATGAATGACCAAGCCTGGGCGAACTTGAATGTTTTTATTGATGGAGATTTTCTTCCCAAGGATATTCTATCCAGGAATCTTTTTCAGTTTTCATTGCAATATACCAGTCAGGCTTTGTTTTTGTCCATGCACTTGAATGAATGCACGCAATCTTCTTTCCTTTAATCCTGCTTAATGTATTCCCCTTGTCAGAGATATCATCTACAATAAGAGAGTTTTTAGTTGGGACGTCAAGCAATGGCAGTTTTAATTTGTGTGAAAGCGCAACTCCTGCAACTAGGCCTCCTCTTGGGATAGCATAAATCCCATCAAATTCCCCTTTAATTTTAAAAGCAAGCTCATCAATAAGAATGCCAACTTCTGCCCATGTCAGTTTTATGATTTTCATTTTTTGTTCTTGATTAATCCTCCTAAATAATTTCTAAAACAAATTTTATTCTCCTTGAAGTAAATACTCTCTTCTCCTACGAATCCTTCAATGCTTCCCTCCCAATTATTCTCATATTTCCAATCTCTCTCTTTAATCAATTTTGGTCCTCTTGCAGGAAAGTTTTTTGGCATTTTACTTATGCACTTTTTAAGAAAATTAAATGCTTCCTGATGGAGATGTTTGTATCTTTCAAAGACTCCTCCTCTATAGGCCATAACCCAGATTACTTTTCCTTTAAGGTAAACTCTTTCTTGTCCAGAATCAATAATGTTGCCAAAATAATTATCCGTATAAACTAAGTCTCCTTCTTTTATGGTATAATTTTTTCCTCCATCTTTTGTTTTTTTAGGTTTAGCACTTTCAGAAGCATAAGCCTGTTTCTTTGCTTTTGCAATAAAACTGATTACTTTCTCATCCATGTTACTTCATCCTCTTAATTTCCTCAATTTCTTCATTAGAAATTGCACAGCCCTTGAACTTGACAGCATAGAGAAGAGCATCAAGAAGATCTCCATTTCCCAGCTTAATAAGATTCTTCTTATATGCAACATAAACCAATTCGGCGCTTCTTACAAACTTAAGACTTTTGAAAAAATTAAAATTTTCCCTGTTCGGCTTTATAGATGTGTGAAGCTTATCGCTTAAAAGCTTGCTTAAATTCTCCGGTTTTTCTCCAAGCATTCTCATCGTTCTCTCATCAACAGCCATTATACTGCTTATTTTCTTTTCATCTAGCATCCTGCTCAAAGCCATGCATGAAGCCTCTCCTAAATCAAGAATCTTTATGTTCTCTCTTCCAGAATAAAAACTGCTGTTCGCGACTTCAAGGACTTTCTGAGTTCTGTTTGATATCTCTTTTTCATCTATTCCAAGAGAGCTTGGAAGCTCAAAAACCTTTTTCTCAATCAACTGCTTCAAATAAAGAGCTTCAAGCTCAAACTTCTTTATCGTTATAGGCCTATCAATAATCTCATACCTGACCTCTTTAGTTATGAGGAATTTCCCGTCGAAAATTCCTCTGAGTTTTTCAAGCACGTCATAAAGCCCGTTCATTGAAAAGCTTATAAGAGTGCTCGCGTCGAAAACGATTGATTTCATTTTATATTTTCTAGTTGTTTAACTAACAAATCTACTTTTTTGATTATTTGTTTAATTGCTATGACTTTTTCATTAGTTTGACTCTTTTCAGCATCTTTAATTTTCCAAACTATAACTTTTTTACCATATTTTTTATTCTTATCAAAAACTTGAGAAGGAACATTATCTGCCACAATAATTGTTATATTTTGCCAAGCCATTAGTTTACTAGTAAGCCCATGTGGTGGACCTTTTAATTTGATTCTAAATCTTTTTAATTCCTTAATTGATTTTCTTGGATTTCCTTTTATTAACCCTGCACTTTTTACATGAATGCTCTTATTTTTGTTTATCTTTTTGAAGTAAGCTTCAGCTACCTTACTTCTAAATCTATTATATCTACATACAAAAAGAATATTTGTCTTTTTCATCCAAACATCCTCCTAATTCGACCACGCCTGGGAGAAATCCGGAATTTTTTCATTTGAAAAATTCCATTGCAAGTTTAATTCTGTCTTTTGTGCTCATTGTTCTTCCCAAAGGAACGTCTGAAATTCCTGTCTGCCCCGCATAAGACGCAAGCTCCCACATTGATATCCCTAAAAGCTTTGCTGTTTTTTCCATGGAAATCCCGTGCTCATAAATTCTAGAGGCCTTGTTTATGCTTGCCTTTGAAAAAACCTCTTGAATGTATCTCCTTAATCTCCCAGAAACACCCTCAATCCTGGTCCTTAAATCTTCAATGTGCTTTTTCAGATGTTGATCATCTTCTTTTTTTAAAGATTCAACAGAATGTTCAATCCCATAAATTATATTTTTGTAAAATTTTTCCCAGCCAGGCTTTGTCATGTAATTGCTTTTTCTTTCAATTATCTTGCTTAATGAATAAACTATGACTGCAATTGCAATATTATCCGGGTCCTGCGCAACAGAAGCAGTGTGAATTGTCTGGTTGCTTAGCTCCTTTAAAGCTATGCTGTCCTCTTTTTTTAGTGCTTCCAGAGACTCTTCAAGAATCCTTAAAACGTTGTCACGCTCTTGCATTCATTAAAAAGAATAAATGAGTTAATAAATATTTTCAAAAAGTTTTTAAACTATAATAAAGAACAGGGATAATGGCTAAAATTTCCTATTCTTCTCTGGAAAGGTATACATTAGGCCTTCTTAAAAAAGAATTATCTCCTAATTTGCTTTTCCACGGAGTGGACCATACAATAGATGTTCTTAATTCAGCCATAAAACTTGGAGAAATAGCAAAAATAAGCAAAGAGTATATGCTCCTTCTGAAAACAGGTGCTGTTCTTCATGATACTGGTTATCTGACTAGATATGAAAACAATGAGGAAATAGGTGTAGAAATGGCATTAAAAATCCTTCCGCATTTTAATTATGATTCAGAACAAATTGATATTATAAACAACTTTATTTTAGCCACCAAAATCCCTCAAAGGCCAAAAACAAGTCTTCAGGAAATGCTATGTGACGCTGATTTAGCAAATCTTGGAAGGGATGATTTTTTTATAAAAACAGAATTGCTAAGAAGAGAGCTGGCTCTTATGACTAGTAAAGAAATTTCTCCTCTAAAATGGTATAAAAGTACTGCAGGATTCCTTAGCAGTCATTTTTACCATACTCAAGAAGCGAAGAATTTATGGCAGTTGAAAAAAGAAAAAAATTTGTATGAAATTAATGAGCTTTTGGGCAGAATGCCTCCCCCATGAATTTTTATACCCTTTCGTCTTCTTTAAAAAATGGAAGTAATTTTAGACACAAGCTTTATACTCACCTGCATAAAGCAGAAAATAGATTTTTTTGAAGAGCTTTCATTTAAAGGATTTAAGATTTTTATCCCAAGCCAAGTAATATCAGAATTAAAGGGATTAGCAATATCTAAATCAGAGGCAAACCTTGCTTTGAAAATTTTACATTCAAATTCATTCAAAAAGTTGGAATTAAATGGGAGAAAAACAGATAATGCAATAATAAATTACTCAAAAAAGCATCCAGAAGTGTATATAGCTACGCTGGACAATGAAATAATAAAGAAAACCAGAAACCGCAAAATAGCCATAAAAGGAAAGAAAAGACTAAGTGCAGCCTAGGACAATTAATTTATTATATAAAACATTAAAAAGGAAATTCCATTAACTTTAAAAACCATTTTTTACTAATTTTCATATGTTCTATATAAGTGAAGTTCAAGATTACATAAGAGTAGAACCAAAGCTCTTTGGCCTACCTACTGCAGAAGCTGTTGAAATGCAGTTGAGACAGACATTTTCCAATTATTATGATGAAGATCTAGGAAAAGTTGTCTCAGTAATTAAGGTAATTGAGATTGGCGAAGGGATAATAATACCTGGCGATGGAGCTGCATATTACAATACTACTTTCAAACTGCTTGTTTGGAAGCCAGAACTTCAAGAGATTGTATTTGGTGAAATATCTGAAATCGCAAATTTCGGCGCCTTCATGAATATGGGAATTATGAAAGGGATGATCCATATAGGCCAGACCATGGAAGACTATGTAAGTTTTTCAAAATCCAATACCCTTAGCGGAAAAGTTTCAAAAAGAACTATAAAATCTGGGGACCTATGCCTGGCAAGAATTGTCGCCATATCTCACAAAGGCGACGAGCCAAAAATAGGGCTTACAATGAGGCAGCCTGGCCTTGGAAAACTAGAGTGGGTAAAAGAAGACCAGGTCAAAAAGCAGAAAACAGTTGAAAAAACCGCGCGAGCAGAAGAAAAAACAGAAAAAGGAAAAGGAGAAAAAAAGAAGAAAAAATGAAATTTTTTAATCTAGATTTAAACAAAGGTAGGATGCTTGATATATCTCCTGGTTATGGTGCAACGGGAGCTAGTGATGTTAAAACTAATAAAGATTTGTGTATGTTCTACTTGGAATTATCCCCAATAAAAATCTCATGCAGAATTGATGGAAACAATTGCCCTAAAGAATATTCAACCAATCCAAATTTATGTTCAAAATATAAGCAAAGAATGGAGGAAATTTCAAGTTAAAATGCACGCCAAAGCCTGTAAAATATGTCGCACAATATATGAGTCTGGAGAAAAATGCCCAAACTGCGGATCAAAAGATTCAACAGATTCATTTAAAGGAAGAGTAATAGTCTTAAATCCTGAAAAATCTGAAATCTCTCAAAAACTAAAAATAAAAGGCAAAGGGAATTTTGCAATAAAAAATAGATAATGAAAGTCATAAGCTCACACGAAAAAGAAAATCTTCTTTTTAAAAGGAAAGAGATTATAATAAGCATCAAAGCAAACTCAATCCCGAGCAAAACTGCCGCGGAAGAATTAATTTCTGAAAAATTCTCTGCGTCAAGAGAGAATATAAGAATAAAAAAAATAAAAGGCAGTTTTGGATCAAACAAGTTTAATATTGCAGCTAATGTTTATCACTCTAAAAGAGACAAAGAAGCAACAGAGATAATATCAAAGAAAGAAAAGGAAAACGAAGCTAAATCTCTTGCAGCCGCAAAAACCGCAGAACAGGCGAAAGAGCAAAAAACAGAGGAGGAAAAATGAATAAAATTAGCCAAGTTGATTTAAGATTATCTCGTTTTAATATAGCTTACTTAACAAAAATCCTGCCTTTAGAAGAGGGAGGTTTAAAAATAATAGCTTATAATTTAGAAGGAATCAAAGATATAAGAAATAAATATAGAGGTTTGATAGGATCAAATGAAGATTTTAGTTCTGGTGACATTTATTTAACCCAAATAAACAATCTAATAGAATCAATTCAAAATCCTAATATAAATTAACATGGGAAAAAAAGACAAGAAAAAAGGCAAGAAACCGCACAAAAACAAGCCAACGAGCAAGAAATATTCAAAATACAAGATTGTAGGCGATAAAGTAACAAGAGAAAAATTCTGCCCCAGATGCGGACCTGGCGTCTTCTTAATGTCTGCAAAGGATAGAGTTTATTGCGGCAAGTGCCATTATTCCGAGTTCGCTACTAAGACAAAATAATTAGCCATAATGAGAAATAAATATGATTGCGTGGAAGCAGATACTAAAAAATAAATGCTTGTTCCACGGCTTTTCTTCGTATTGAATATCAAGCGAGCAAGAATAATCTAAATTATCTTAATAAGCCCGCGCATTAATTTAACTCTTCTTTAAGTTAATATGAATATCA
>JBBSXA010000043.1:0-1556 GCA_038045985.1 Nanobdellota archaeon | reverse complement strand
AATTGTTAAGAAAATAAGGTTTATAAAGGTTACCTTTCTATACATAAAGAGAAGTTAATCTATATATTATATATGGACATAGAAAGATTTAAAAAGATTAAAATCTAGAAAGTGGAATGGTAAAAAGAAAATTTAAAGTAAGGATTGAAAGTTATGATGATGGTGATAGTTTTAAAATAAATAAAAAAGTGTGGAATTCAAGCAGAATAAGAATCGCTGGTAAAAATTCTCCTGAAAAAGGAGAACGAGGATATAAAAATGCAACAAATAATCTAAAGCAAAGATTCAAAAGAGGTCCTGTTTGGATATATCCTATTGCAAAAGATAAATATGGAAGAACTGTTGCTCATGTAAGAAAAATAAGGAGCGATAAGAAATAATAAAATGGCGGACTTTAAGAATAATTTTTCCTGGTCAAAATCAAGAGATTCCTTATTCAATGAGTGTAAAAGAAAATATTACTACAATCATTATGGTTTCTGGAATGGATGGGATTTAAGTTCTCCAGAAAAAACAAGGCAAATTTATATTTTAAAACAATTAATAAGCAAAGAAATTTGGATTGGGCAGGTAGTTCATGATATAATTAAGAATATCTTATCTCAACTTAAAATAGGAAATGAAATTTCCCTTAATTACGCTTTGAATATTTTAAAAAAGAGATTAGAGAAAGATTTTAATGAATCAAAAAGCAAACTTTACCAAAGATTTCCTAAAAAATCAGCTGCTTTATTTGAACATGAATATGACCCTTTAATTTCTAAAGATGAATGGGATGAATTATTTAAAAAGGCAGAGAGATGTATCATAAATTTTTATAATTCAGATACTTATAGAAAAATAAAGCAGACTCCTAAGGAAAATTGGCTTTTTCTAGAAGACTTTCTTAGTTTTGATTTTGAAGGGACAAATGTTTTTTTGAGTATAGATTTTGCAATAAAAGAAGGAAATAAAGTTATATTATATGACTGGAAAACAGGAAGAGAAAGAGATGTTGAAACAGAAATACAACTTGCCTGCTATGCCTTATTTGTTTTAAATAAATGGGATATTGCTCCAGAAAATATAATTGCTAGAATTTATAATCTTTCAATAGACAAGGAAGATGAGTTTGGAATTGATACTGAAAAAATCGATAATATAAAGAAACACATCAGAGAAAGCATTCTTAATATGAAATCTCATTTAAGAGATGGAGAAAACAATATTGCTGAAGAAAAAGATTTTCCAAAAGAAGAAGGTCCTCTTTGTTCATGGTGTAATTTTAAGAAAGCGTGTATGTTAGAAAATACTTCCAATTAACTTTTCGATAAAATGCCAAGAAAAACAATTACTATTGGTGGAATTTTGACAGCAATAGCCTCAATCTTTTTTCTCTTGTGGGCACTTTCAGTTTGGAGTCAGGTAATGCAAGATCCAACAAATCCAGATGTTATAAAGAGTGTCACAGAAGATACAGCAGAAAAGATGGTTGATGAAGCAATACCAACCCCTATGAAAATAATCATAGGAATTGTAACAATTTTTGGAGGAACTTTATTTGCAGTTATTTTGAT
>JBBSXA010000042.1:0-8440 GCA_038045985.1 Nanobdellota archaeon | reverse complement strand
TTAATATGAAAAAATTAGGGAAAATTCTTGCAATATCAGGATTGCTTACACTCGTACCGATTAGTATTCGTGGAAAAGATATAAGCGATATCTACAATTATCCAAAAAAAATCCAACAACAAATCCAAAACTCTCCCTTAGAAAACTATCATGGCAAATCAACATGGTACACTGTTGAAAAAAGAGAAAGCCCTTCTAGTTTAGCCGTCAAATCTTATAATGAGCCTGTAATGGCTTACGCAATTGCAGATTGGAATAAGGAATTTGATTTAACCAGTTATGACAATAAAGGAAATTTAATTTCAAACTTCAAAGAAGGAGATATAGTCATGTTAAAAAATGTGACGCCTTTAAGGGTTAAGAAAGGCGAAACATACGCAAGTGTTGCAAAAGAGCAGGGAATCACTGAAACAGAAGCAAGAATAAAATTTTCATGGAATGAAGAAGAGCTAAAAGAAGGTGATGTTATTTACAAAGAAAAAGATGTTTCAAAAAAAGAAAACTTTGAACATATCTATGACTAGGGAATATAAATCGTAAATTCAATATCAAAAAATAAAGATTTAGACATGAAAACACTAGGAAAAATTCTTGCAATAACTGGATTAATAACACTTGTACCAATTAGTGCACGTGGTGAAAATCCCAAATTTGACACATTTATCGCTCCAGAAGAAACCCAACCTCAAAAATCCCAAGACGCAATTCTCGGCAACAAAATTTATCACAGGGCAACTCAAGGAGAAAGCGCATTCAGTCTTGCTGGAAAATATTTTAACAGTCAATCTGCAGCTTACAAAATTGCAAAAGATAACGGAGACCTTTTTTACATGAATGCAAAAGGAGAGCTTATATCAGGCCTTAAAGTCGGAGATATAGTTGTAATGCCATTAGACCAGCCAGAAACAATAAAATACGGCGAGGCATTTGATCAAATAGCAAAAAGAAACAAAATAACAACAGAAAAATTGTTAGAAGATAATCCTTGGCTTGGTCCCTTTCCAGCGCAAGGAGAAATTTATTGGATTGAAAATAACACTTCAAAAAAAGAAGCTGAATCTCAAAATCAAGAAAAAGAACAAAGAGGGCCGGGAGACCTACTTTATAAAATTAAGGATGAAACACCTCAAAACAGAGGGGTAGGACACTATCTCTTTGCTTCAAGAATTAATAATGAAAAAAAAGATAGTTCCAGAACCATATTAGAAGGAAGAGGCATGCCTTTATTTGAATTTCCATAATTTAATATAAATTTATTTCTTTCAACATTCTACTTATCAAACCCAATTTTCTCAAAGAATTCTTTTCCAACAATCTTTCCCAAACTTCCGCGAGCAGCTTCTTTCTCATCGTATCTTTTTTCTTTTGGAATGCTGCTATTATACAAAAGAACAGGAACAGGATCAGCAGAATGAGACTTAAGCCTGCAAGGAGTTGCATGGTCTCCAGTAACAACAATTTTGATATTATTAGAAGGGGCAAAATTCCTCAAAAACTTGAATAAAGTCTTGTCAATGTGCTCTATCATGTCTTTTTTCTCAATAGGTTTATTGTCATGTCCGGGAAGATCTGTCTCCTTTAAATGAACATAAACATAATCTATTTTTTTATTGTATTTTTTTATAACTTTTACAGAAAACTTGCAGGCTTTTCTCAAAGCATCCCAAAGATTCCCGTAAGAATCAACACCTTTAAGTTTAGGATAATCAAAACTTTTTACCTGCATGCCGCTGACTCTAGAAAAACCTATTTCCAAAGGCATATAACATGAAGAAACCCAATTCCCGTACTGCTTTAAATTTGGAGGTTCTATTCCAGCTCCTCTGACAAGCAAAAAATTAGCAGGCAATAATCCCTTACCTTTCCTTTTTTTATTAATGTGATGAACATCAAGAACTTCGTAAGCCTTTTCAAGAAACTCATTAACAACATTAGCACTGTACTGGGAATTATCTTCATCATCACTAGGATAACACAGCCTTATTTTATCAGAATGCTTGAACTGCCCTTGAATATAAGTCGAATCATTTCCAATAATGCTGTCTGAAAATCCTCCCCTAAAAACAAGAACAGATCTATGCTGAATTGTCGGCTTAAGAACAAATTTGCAAGAAAGCTTTACATGAGAATTAACAGCTTTAGCAAGCTCTTCAGCTTCTTTTGTTGTGAGAGTTCTTCCAGCTCTTCTGTCAATGATATTCCCTTCCTTATAAGAATCAATAGCAGCAAAGTTAGCCCTTAAAGCCAAATCTCCCCTGACAAGCTTTAAATCAGTGCCTCTGGCTTCAAGCTGCCCTCTTGTGCTCTTAATTAAATCATTTCCAAAAATAGAGACAATTGCCTCATCAGACTCTGGAATAAAACCAGGCTTGACAGTGTAAAAAAGCCCTAGCTCTCCCCTAGTAGCTAAAAAATCCATATTGGGAGTCTCAGCGGCTTCTAAAGGCGTCTTGCCCTGAAGTGACTGGCAAGGCAGATCCCCTAAACCATCAAGTATAACCAAAACTCCTTTCATTTGGCTCTCCTAAAATAAGTAAATAAAACCTCTTCATTTAATTTCATTTAATTTCAAGAAACTCCAAGTTTATAAAAATTTAGATGAAGCATTAATCCACATTAAAATACTAATAAATTACAGATATAAAGTCAAAAAATGCAAGTAAAATCATGCCCAATATAATCAAAAAAGGAACATTTATAAATGCTACGTAATTTTACGTAATATGGAGATAATATCAAGAATAAGTAAAGGAAGTAATATGGACCAAATCTATATTAACAAAAAAAGAATTGGCTTTAATATTGGAGAATATGTGGTTATTAAGCTTATAGAAAAAAAGCCTACAGAAAAACTTTATTCCCATAATTTAAAAGATTTAGAACCAATAAAAGAAGAGATAATAAATAAAATAATTAAAATTATAGACAAAAAAATTGAAAATAAGAATATAATAATTACAGGATCTTTTTTAGACAAAGGATTTAAATTTAATGACATAGATATAATAATTATAAAAGAAAGTAATGTAAAATTCTCATCTCTTAAAAGCATAAAAGATGAAATTGATGGTCAAACAGGCATAAAATCACACATCATTTATTTAACAAATGAAGAACTTTTGGCTGGCTTATCTACAGATCCTTTATACAAGCTAATGTTGAACAAATGCGCATCTAAAAAAAGATTTATTTACAAAATGAAAAAGAAAATAAATTACAAGCTGCTCGATTTGCATCTCTTGAAGAGTAAAACATTAATGGACAGCTTTGATATTCTTAATGGTGATGAAAAATATTATTCTTTGAGAAATATGGTTGTTATATATCTATTCTTGGAGAATAAAGAAATTAGTAGAGATTCTATTGAAAAAGAAATAAAAGTAACATTTAGTTTAGATGTTGATAAAATAAGACAGAATTTAATAAATAAAGAAGACTTTATTAAAAAATACAAATCGATGTACAATGAAGTTTCTAGGAAAATACTTGAAGGTGTAAAAAATGGTTCAAAACAGAAATAAATTAATTGATATTTTTATTGGAAATATGATCAATTCAATTGTCCATATAATTCTAGAAAGGGCTATTAAAAAGGACAAAGAATATTTAGCTGACAAATATAGAAAAGAACTTATAACTAGCTTTGAAATAGCAAAAAGTTACAGAGAAAAAATTAATCCAATAAAAGTCCCATTGCCAGAAAAAGATGCTTTCTACATAAAAAATAAAATTGTCAAAAGAGTCAAAGCTGAATTGAAAATAAGAATTCTAAAAGGCTATGAAAACATAAACTTAAACGAAATTGAAAATGAGGTTGGTAAAGCATTAAAAGAATTGAATATTTTATAAAAGTTCGAAAAAAATAAAAAGAAAGAAAAAAATAAAAAATAAAAAACCTTATTCTTGCTCGACTTCTATCTCAATGCTGCCTTCGTCTTCCAAAGAACCGACAGAAACTTTGTATCCTTCAATAACTTTATCGCTATTTTCAGAAATTTCAGACTCAGTTACTTCTTCTCCCTTAACAATTTCTATCTTGACTTTCTTTCCATTGGGAATAAACCAAAAGATTTTCTTAGATTCTATTTTAACAGGCCTTATGTAAATTTTTGTTTCTTCTTCTGTAGAGCCTGCAACAGCACTTGTTCCTTCTGAACTAGATCCAGAGCCTCCAAAAGATACAACACCATTAACTTCTGTTTCAATAGTAGTAGACCCTTCTCCAATAGGCACTCCAATAACTTCAGGTTTTGACTTTCCAAAAGCTGTCAAACTCCAAACAAAAACTTGATCTTCTATATAATGAGTTAAAGTTCCTCTAAGAAGTTTAAAATTATCCAATTCTTTTACATTTCCTTCAAAGCTCCCAACTACCTCTCCTGTTTTAGGCGAGATTAAATCAAAATCAATAACCATAGAAGTGTATCCGAAATCAACTCCATCAACAGCAAGTTCTGAAAAGCTTCCTTTAATCTTGAAATTTTCCTGGCCAACACTTATTTTGCCGGACAAAACACCATCTTTTCCAAGAACAGTCATTTCAACAAGTTTTGCATTTCTTTCTCCATTACCAAGAACAAAGCCTTTTCCAACAAAAAGATTACCATTAGGTTCTGTGCTTCCACCCAAGTAAGTTACAGAACCTTTTCCCAAGAGTGTTATATCATTTGTTTTAGCCTCAACTATAAAAGAGTGCCATCCAATTTTTTCTGTTTTAACTTTAAGAGTTACAGTTTCACTTCCTCCAGTTTTGACAACAACTTCTTCCTTGTCAAAATATCCTTTGACACTATCACTTGATTCAAACTTTAGTTTGTAAGTGTAGCTAGAAGGAAATCCTAAAACACAAGCCACAGTTTCACTTCCAACACAAGGAAACGGATGAGGATCTGTAATAACTATTTTATAGACAGCTGTCCCATCTGTTGTTACCTGACTTGAAGGCGAAACTTGAAGTGTGGTAGTAATTCCACCACCAGCTCCTCCACCAGTTCCGACACCTCCACCGCCATTGCCAATTCCAACTCCAGAACCAGTACTTCCAACACTAGTTTCAGAAGAGCCGGATTCAGCAGCAATAATTCCAAACATAAGCAAAGCTAATATCGCAAAAATAGCAATTCCATTCATTAAATTTGTTTTCATCTTAATTCATTTACGCTATATTTAACCTCCTGCTAGATTTAATTTATTCAAACACATAATCATTGCAATTCAAGCCAGTTTATAAAACAGGCGAACACTTCAAGAGTTTTTGAACCTAATAGTTAATATTATAAATAATCCTCTCCATCAAGAAAACATGTTTGGAAAACTAAAAGAAAAGCTAAAAAGCTGGGCAAAAAACCTTTCAAAAAAGGCTGAAAAAACAGAAGAGGATGGAAAAACTCTTAAAAAGTCTAGTGAAAAATCTGAAAAAATAAAAGAAATTCCTCTTCCTATGAAATTCGAAGTTGGGAAGGAAAAGTTTGAGCCGGATCTTGAGGCTCTAAAAGAAAAAGTTGAGGGGATAAAAAAAGAAACAAAAACTCTGAAAAAACACGCAAAAGAAAAAGAGCTTGAGGAAAAAGTTCACGAAATCGAGGAAAAGGAAGAAATTGAGGAAAAACAAGGCTTCTTTGCAAAATTAAAGTCTAAAATAACTAAAGCTAAAATTTCAGAAAAAGATTTCGAAGAGTATGAAGAAGATCTTAAAATGATTCTTCTTGAGAACAATGTTGCCTATGAAGTCTCTGATAAAATAATAAAAAGCCTGAAAAGAAGCCTTGTTAACAGGGAAATCTTGAAGAAAGAACTTGACTCTGAAATAAAGGATTCTTTGAGAGACTCTATAGAAAATATTCTTGTAGATCCATTTTCAATAACTGACAAAATCATGGGAAAAAAAGAAAAGCCTTATGTAATACTCTTCTGCGGGATAAATGGAACAGGAAAAACAACAACAATCGCAAAAATAGCTAATTTGCTTCAGAAAAGCAAGCTTTCTTGTGTGCTGGCGGCTGCAGACACATTCAGAGCAGCATCAATAGAGCAGATAAAGGTGCATGCTGAAAAACTAAGTGTTAAATTAATTTCTCATGATTATGGCGCAGATCCTGCCTCTGTTGGCTTTGATTCAATAAGCTACGCAAAAAAAAATAAGATAGACTGCGTCCTTATTGATACAGCTGGAAGAATGCACTCAGAAAAAAATCTCTTAAAAGAGCTTGAAAAAATATCAAGAGTCTGCAAACCAGACTTAAAGCTTTTCGTTGGAGAGGCAATAACTGGAAATGATTCAGTAGAGCAAATAAAAGCCTTCAACTCATCAATAAGCATCGATGGAATAATACTTGCAAAAGCAGACATAGATGAAAAAGGCGGAACAGCCCTTTCCTTAGGCTATATAACAAAAAAGCCGATTCTTTACCTAGGAACAGGCCAAAAATACTCCGATCTCGAAATCTTTGATAAAAAGAAGTTTGTTGAAAAATTAGGGCTGTGAATTTTGTGTATAGATTTTACCAACAACCATTCTTCTTAATCCAAGTGTGTTTGCCCATTTTGCATAAGCGTTCCATCCCTGAAAGCTCTCAAGATATAGCTACCACAGCTTTATAATTCCTTTTTCCTTATCCAAATTATGGCTCAAAAAAACCATATAAAAAAAATCTTGACTGCAGCAATACTGATAATCATAGGCCAGATTATATTCAAATATCTTCCTATGAAAGTTTTTGGCAAAGATATATTGTTCGACTCGTCAAATCATATTGCAGGAACAATACTAGCTCTTTATGCAATATGGTTTTTTATAGACCAGAATAAATCCTGGAGAATTCCTTATTTCATTTTCTCATCTGCGGTTGTGGTTATAATGGCTATTCAGAGAATAATCTCAAAAAACCACAATGAAGTTGGAGTCACTCTAGGCTTAATAATAGGTATGTTTGGAGTTGCAACTGCAGAACACCTCTTTAAAAAGTTTAATTTCTAAACCCAAAATTTATTAACCATCTATTCACTATTTTTAATATGATTTCCATCAGAGGCAGAAAGAGGAAGTCGCTTGAGGGATCAAAAACCGTAGGTTTTTAAAATGTTTGAAAAGCTCGGAGAAGTGCTAAGAAGAACAACAGACAAGATAGCAAATGCCCTTTTTCTTGACAAAAATCTTGTTGATTCTATTATAAGAGACCTTCAGAGAGCGCTAATAGAGGCAGATGTAAACATCGCATTGGTAAAAGAAATATCCGAAAAAATAAGGAAAACAGCTTTTGATGAAAGAATAAAAGAAATAGACAAAAAAGAGCACATAATCAAGCTGCTTCACGATGAGCTCTTGAAAATGCTTGGAGAAGAAAAACCATTAAGCATTGAAAAAGAGAACAGGATAATGCTTCTTGGACTTTATGGGGCTGGAAAAACAACAACAATTGCAAAGCTCGGGAATTACTACGCAAAAAGAGGCCATAAAGTTGCGTTGCTAGGCTTGGATGTCCACAGGCCAGCTGCAACAGACCAACTAAAACAGCTGGCTGAAAAAAACAAGCTTACATGCTTTGTCAACCCCAAGGAAAAAAATCCTGTAAAAATATGGAAAGAGTTCGAAAAAAAACTGAAAGATTATAATTTGATATTAATAGACACAGCAGGCAGACACACTCTAGACAAAGAATTAATTGATGAAATAAAAATATTAAATAAAGAAATAAAGCCTACAGAAACTATTCTTGTTATCCCTGCAGATATAGGGCAATCTGCGAGAAAACTTTCTCAAGAATTCAAAGAAGCTCTTAACATAACAGGTGTAATAATAACAAGAATGGACTCAACTGCAAAAGGAGGCGGAGCTTTGACTGCATGCGCAGAAACAAATTCCGGAGTTTATTTTATAACGACAGGAGAGAAAATAAACGATATAGACAAATTTAATCCAGAATCTTTCCTATCAAGGCTTCTTGGAATGGGGGACCTGCAGTCATTAATAGAAAAAATAAAATCAGCGACGGGAGAATCTCAAGAAGAAGCTTTGAAGAAAATGCAAGAACAGGGAAAACTTTCTCTTGAAGATGTTGTTGAACAAGTTAAATCCATGAACTCGATTGGAGGATTTGACAAAATAAAATCAATGATCCCTGGCTTGGGAAAAGCAAAAATTCCAGATAATCTTTTGGAAAACCAGCAAACCAAAGTTGCAAAATGGGAACATATCCTAAAATCAATGACAAAAGAAGAAAAAGAAAATCCAGAAGTGATCAAAAAACAAACTTCAAGAATTTCAAGAATTGCTAAAGGCGCAGGCGTTCATACTTCTGAAATTCGCGCTCTTTTGAAGCAGCATGACCTTCTCAATGACATGATGAAATCTCAATCAGAGTTTGACCCGTCAAAAGGATTCTCTCAAAGACAAATGCAAAAACTTGCAAAAAAATTCGGGAAAAAAATGAGGTTTTAGATT
>JBBSXA010000041.1:0-5373 GCA_038045985.1 Nanobdellota archaeon | reverse complement strand
TTTTTTGGCAACAGCTCTCTGATTTCTTGAGGGCAATCCTTGTCTATTTTCACTTCAATTGACTCTCTAAAAATTAAGAGACCTGGAGAAAATTTAGCATGTTCGTTTCCTCTTCCAATTCTTGCTGTTGCTTTAAGTTCAAGCTCCTGGTCTTTACCTAAAGCTGTTAAGGGAATTTTATCATAAGCAACTTTAATACTCCCTTTTAATTTTCCACTATAAACATTGCCTTCACTATCTGCACTAAGAGAAAGCTCAATTTCTTTTCCTTTTACGCTGACTTTTCCCCTCTCCAATGGAACAAGCCCTGCTCTATGGGCAATAGTTTCGTCATAAAGAGGCGAATCATTTTTTGATATTTCAACTTCATCTATAGCCATAACGGGGATTTGTCCAACATATCTTCTTATAGCATTTGTCAAGCCGTTATTCATTTCTGCAGAAAAAACAATTTTTTCTTTTTCTTTTTTTAAGAGCTTCATTTTAAAAAATTATAATCTAGGTATTTAAATTTATAGTTATCTTCTTCTAATCTGGTTTTATACCGATTTGAAAGTTTATGGTCTTCTTCCTCTCCTTCCTCCTTTTTTCTTTGGTCCTCCCCTTGGATTCCTAGTTGTATCGAGAATGTTTGCTATTTTGAATCCTTCTCTGGAGAGGCTCTTAACTATTGCATTTGCCCCTGGTCCTGGAGCCGGATTGCCGGTTTTTGCCCGAATTCTTACATAAAGAGATTTAATTCCGTACTCTTTTATCTGTTCAGCAATTCTTTTTGCAATAAACATTGCAATTGTCGGGTTAGCTTTTAATCTGTCATGTTTTGTTATCATCCCCCCAGTAACTTTAGAAATTGTCTTTCCTGACATATCTGTAACATGAACTAGCGTGTTGTTAAATGAAGTATAAACATTAACAACAGCCTCTATTTCTTTTTTCTTTAGATCGACCAAGCCTGGGCGATTTCTTTTCACTTCTTCAATTTTTTCTTCATCCATCTTGTTTTAATTCCTTTGACTTTATTTCTATTTTTGTTTCCTGTTCAATCAGCACTATATAAGAGGGGCTGTTTACAACCTCTTTCTCCACTAAAATCTTTTTGTGTGTAATAAGCTGTCTGGCTGCTTTAGGTGTTTGTGCCAATTTTCTTTTAAAAACAATTGTTTGAAGCCTTCGCTGCAAGTAATCTCTTTTTTCTAAAGTTAAAACATCAGAAATAGAATTAACTTTAAGACCTATTTTTTTTAGTCTCTCAAAAAAAGCTTTTTGCTCTTCAGAGCCAGCCGAAATAAGTTTTTTGGCTTTTTCTCTTATGGCTTTTATTTTTGCCTCAGCTTTCCAAATTTCAGTCTTATTTTTTAATCCAAATTCTTCCTTTATTCTTCCCTCTTCCTCTATCCTCGCTTTCTCAAATGGTCTTTTTGGCCTAGAATAAAGTTTATGTTTTCTCTTCATTTTATTATAAATATTAAACTTTTTTTCATTTTATTTTTCCTTTGAATTCGCCTTTATTTTCCGGGGCTTTTTTATTTGATTTTATTCCTCCACTCTTTTTCCTATTTGATCTAAAATGTCCCTTTGTTCTCTGGCCTCTTACAGGCAAGCCAAGAGTATGTCTCAGTCCTTTATAGCTCTTTATTTTTTTCAATCTTTTAATGTCAAAATCTGTTCTCAACTCAAGATCAGTTCCTACTAAATGCTTGTCTTGATCGCTCTCTAAATCCCGCCTTCTGTTAAAAATATGTTTTGGAAAATCTGGGTTTTTTACAAATTCAGATATTTTTTTTATCTCGGCTTCAGAAAGTTCTCCAATTTTCTTTTTTTTGTCAATTTTAAGAGATCTGCAGACAGCATTTGCGAAGCTCCATGAAATTCCCTTAATTTTTGTCAACCCTGCATAGACGGTCATTCCTCCCCTAATATCTTTTGATAGAATTCTTATTAATTTTTCTTCATGTTCCATTTCTTTTTGTTGTTTCGGATTCATTTTGCAAATAAATTGTATCTCTCAAGAGAAGTGAGCTCTTTAAATATTCTTTTTTCAATGGCTTTTTTAGGGTCTGGAAGATTCTGGACTCTATTTTTCAAATCTTCGAATGATTCAAATTCCTTATCTTGCCTTTGTTTAAGTATTTCCTGCATGTGTTTTTTCCCAACTCCAGGCAAAAGCTCAATTTGATGAATTCTTTTATTTATTGCCTGTGCTTTGTTGAAAAAGTCGATAAATTCTTTTTCCTTTTCTTCAACTACCTTCTTTATAAATTCCTGCAATTGAACTTTTGCAGACTCTGTAAGTTTTTCTCTTTTGAGTCTTCCAAAAATATAGTAAATTTCAGGTCTTTTGCCTTCTCCAATGTAGACTTCCTGTCCTATTTCCAAATTAATTCCTCTCCTAGGCACTAACTCTAAGAGAGTAAGATTTGTTTTTCCTATAGCCTGAGCTATAGGCATCATTTTTCCTTCCAAAGGATAACCATTCGGCAAGAATTCTAGTATTATTGCATATTCGTCTTTTTCCATGTTCTATCATTTTTCTCCGTTTATTTTAATTTTCATTTGAATTCTTTTATAATATCCAAAATTTTTTTTGATTCTTCTTCATCAAGGCTCATTCCCCAAAAGATTTTGTTTAACTCTTCTTCATTTTCAGGTAGTATATCGATTATCTTGCTTATACTTTTTTCATCAATTTTCATCAAATCCAAAGATATTATCTTTCTTCTTATATCTTGAGCTTCTTTCGGCTTGAGTTTTGTAAACTTCTTTATAAAAGTCAAAACTTCTCCCCTGCTATCTTTATCTATGTATTCTGCTGCTTCAGGCATGCTAAGAGCTTCCGCATTATTTATCATTTTAATTATGTTTTTATTCTTCTTAAATTTATTGGGGCGATAATGAAATCTTTTTCTTTCTCTTGGTCTTTAATCTTAACAATGTAAAAACTGCCTCTTTTTCCTTCAACAATTCCAGTTCTTCCCTGAATTCTCCCAGGAAAATTAATTTTTTGCGACCCTTCAATAGAAACTGTGACACTTTCTCCACTTTTTAAGTTTTGAAAGTACTTGCTAAGCTGCAATTTTCCCTTAGTTTTTACTGACTTTGTTTTCATAATTAAGTCAGAAACAATTCATTTAAAAATCTATCTATCCTTCTGCAAAAGAACTGGCATTTCTCAAGTCTCCTCGGTCTCTAGCGTCTTCCATATTCTTTAAAATTGTGTCAAACATTTTTTGCCCCCAAACTCCAACCCCGCATTTCCGGCAAAAGTCTATAACACTCTCATAAGGTATTTCAGAACCGCAATAAATACATTTTTTTGCCATCTTTTTTTAAAACTAACTCACGATTTTATGGTGTGAAACAAAATTAGTTTAAAAATATTTGTATTGTCAAATTATACAAAAAAGGCAAAATCATTCTATCAATTTCTTATTTTTATTCATGCCTTAAAATTATAGGTTTTAATCACGTATTGCGGACTTTATTCATAACGTAAAGCATCAACAACATTAGTCTTGCTTGCTCTTCTAGCAGGCAGAACTCCTGAAACAGCTCCAATTAAAAATCCAAAAATCAAACACCCTCCAACAAGCCAGAAAGGGTTTGCAGAATGAAGAAGATTTGTATTAAGCTGGTTGATTGCAATATACTCAACTCCTTGCCCTAAAGAATAGCCAAGAACAACGCCTATAACTGCTCCTGCTAATCCAAGCAACCCAGACTCAATCAAGAAAATAATCATAATATCTTTGTTTTTCGCACCAACAGCTTTCATTACACCAATTTCTTTTGTTCTTTCCAAGACAGAAGTATACATTGTGTTTGCAATTCCAATTCCGCCTACAAGAAGAGAGATTGCCGCAATACCAATAACAATTAAATTTACAATGTTCAAGATATCTTTAACCGATTCAATTGTTTGCAATGGTGTTTCTACTGTAAAACTTTCTTCTCCAACCTTTTCATTTCTATCATTTCTTAATTTTCTTTCTATTTCTCCAGCAATATTTTCAATATTGTCTTTATCATTCACCTGGACAACAATCAAATCATATTCATTCTCAGCATTAAGAAGTTCTTTTAGGTCTTCTGAAGGCATCATAACAGCCCCATTTACCGTGAATGTGCTACTTGTTTTTAAAATGCCTACAACTTCAAACTCTTTTTCATTTGTTTTTATTTTGCTTCCTACTCTTACTTCTTTTCCAAAAGTACCCTCCTCTTTGAAATTACTTCCAAGAAGAATTTTCCCCCTGTCTTCTGCCTTTAACAGCCTTCCCTGATCAACTCTTGCATCAAAGCTTTCATAAATGATTTCAGCCCCTTCTTTTGTTGAAGGCAAATCTACAACATAGCTGAATATTGAAACTTTGTTATACTCAATATTCACAACTCTTATTAATCTTGTAATAACTTTGTCTATTCCATTAACACTTTCAATAATTCTTAAGTCATTATCATTAAGCTTTTCAACAACCGCACTTCCAGGAGGAGCAAAACTTGTTTGCTTGTTCTGAATTGTAAGTTTGTCAACAGAAAGACTTCCAAACTGCCCTGTTATTGCTGTTTGAAGCCCTTGACCCATTGTTATGAGGGAAACAACAGCTGCAATTCCTATAAAAATCCCAAGAATAGTCAGCCAGCTTCGCAACCCTTTGTGTTTTAGGTTGCCTAATGCAAGAAAAAAATAATCTTTAATCATTTTGAAAAAAATGATTTATACAAAATCATAGATTTTAGTTTAAGCATGGGAGTTATCTCCCTGATTTTAATCTTTCAAATTCATTTTGAAGCCAGTCTGCGTAAACATAAAGATTATTATTCTCTTCCAAAGCTTTTAATATTTCATCCTCTCCAGAATACACACTTAAATTTCCTTTAATATTTGGATTAATATATGAACCTTCGCTAATAGATAGAGTTGTGACATTTGGCATTTGAATTTTAAAATCTTCCGATAAAGCTAGGGGTGGTCTTTTTAAGACTATTCCATTACTTGATCTTAAATAACAATTTTCTTTTAAATTTTTATCTTCATAAGAAAAACGTTCAATCCACAAACCAATTGCTTTCTCTCCAAAATTTCCTCTTTCTATTTTTCCCCTTGCTTTTACAATACTAAAAAGATTTTCATCAGAATTTTCAAATCCAACATAATCTCCTATTTGAACATCTAAGTTTGTAAAACTTCTAGGTTCTCCCCTCTTAATCACTTTAACCTTTTCTGCAATTTGTGTCGTCATTTCATGCCTCCATTCTTTTTCTTTCTGGATTTCCTTATCTTCCTGTAAACAAGCCATGCGACAATTAAAATTATTATAACAATAAAATAAACCATTGTATTGCTCTTTTTTATAAGCCCAAGCTCTAAAGCTT
>JBBSXA010000040.1:0-1092 GCA_038045985.1 Nanobdellota archaeon | reverse complement strand
AAAAGCAATAGCACACAATTTGAGGCTAAAGCCCCAATAGATTTTCAACAGAGCCAATATTTTATAAACATTTATATACTAAAAAACAAAATTCATAGCATGGATCAATACGAAACCCTCTTAGAACAAGCATATCAAAAAGTAAAGCGGGTAAAAACTTCTAGCGGCAGATTCGAAATTCCAAAAGTTGAGGGGCATTTTGAAGGAAAGAAAACAGTTATAATCAATTTCTACGCAATCTCTTCTCATTTAAGAAGAGATCCTCTCCATTTTCAGAAATATCTTCTTAAAGAATTGGCCGCAGCCGGCCAAATTGAAGGAGAAAGGCTTGTTCTAAACACAAAAATTCCTAGCGCAAAAATAAATCAAAAAATAGAGTCTTATGTTAAAGAGTTTGTCCTGTGCAGGGAATGTGGAAAGCCAGACACAGAGCTTAAAAAAGAATCGCGTTTAGCGTTTATCAACTGCCTGGCTTGCGGAGCAAAGCACTCAGTCAGAAGCAAGATTTAATTCTCCTTCGACTCTTTTTATCTCTTGTTCAACTAAAGACAAATACTGCGAAGCAGAAAAAATATAGCCGTGATAATTTCCAGAAAGAACAACAGAAAAATTCTCTGCACCTCTCCTAAAATCTAACTCTTCTTTTTGTTCAACAAGCTCTATATAACTAAGCGAAGCCAGATAATTCTTAACTCCGCTTAAACGAGCACGAACTTTACTAGGATCCATAAATAAAAAATTCCCACTAACAGTTACATCAGTAAAAATATCTCTGAGGCTTGTCACATCAAAAATAAAAAAATTTAATTAATAAGCTTTTATATTCTGAAGAAGGCATTTTTAATAATTTACAGCTAAAACTACTCATCGGAAATTTCATCAATTCTATCATCTATCAATCTCAAATATTCAGACGCTTTCAGAGAAGAATTTTCCCGCCTTAAATCGGGAATACAAACATTGCAATCGCCAGTTTTTTCCATAATCTCTTCCAACTTTTCTCTTTTAAAAACAAGCTCGCCATAACTAAGCGTAGTAAGATAATTTCTAACTTCAGAATAAGGAGAATCTATAGCATTTAAATCAATAAGA
>JBBSXA010000039.1:0-10097 GCA_038045985.1 Nanobdellota archaeon | reverse complement strand
CAGCATTTTGTTCTTGATCAATCCGCTGCAAAAATAATTCTTGAAAAAAAAGTAAAAACTTATATTCTTGGAAAAGATATGAAAAACTTTGATGATTTTCTTAAAGGAAAAAAGTTTAAAGGGACGATGATTGGGGGTGAAGATTTAAATTGAATACTGATTTAAATTACAAGTTTCAGGTGTCCAGGCAGGTTCATTGTGATTTCCCCATTTCAATCTTTCAGTTAATAAACATTCGTTTTTTGTGTAAGCTCTGCTTTGTTTATTTGACCAGCCAAATTTTTCAGTTCTCCTATTAAATTCATGAGCAAATCTTGCTTCAGTATAGTCAGCACAGCAGGCAGCGATACAAAGTGCACTCCAAGCTGGCTCAGGTAATACGTGATGATCCCTAGAAAAAGCTGCATTTGCATCATCAGTGATCATAATTAATTCTGATAAAGTCAAAAGACTTTTTGCAGGTATTGATTCAGGTGTCGAATCATGCATTATAAAATATCTTCTAACCCATGGTTGTTTTCTATCTTCTCTTAGTTTTCCATCAACTGATAAAATCAATTGTTCAATTTCATATAAACTAGAAATCTGTTTATCTGTTAAATTAACACCACTTAATCTTCTCGTAAATTCTTGACCATACATATCATCAGGCAAAATTGATCTGTATACTAATTCAGAGGCCATCATATTACTGATATCTCCTGATTCTGCCTGTCTTTCTAAGTTTTTTTTTTGCATTATTTGTCTTCTTAATATTTTTCTGACTGCAGAATCAACGTCAATGCCATTTTCTCTAAGTACACTGAGTCCTTCTTCTCCAACTTGGTCTAAAATAAATTTTTTCCTTTCTTCAAGATCACTCATGACAGTTACAGCAAATAATATGTTTATAAATCTTTTCCAACTGTTCCAAACTCTTTTAAACATCCATCTCTTAACTGAATCATGCAATCAGTAATAGTCCAAGTGGATAATTTTGAAGAAGCCAAGAAAAAGCTTGGTGAAGCCAGGGCCAAAAGCCCTGACAGGCTTATTGGTTTCACAGGATCAAATGACGAATTGAACAGAAAAATCATTGAAAAACTTGACTTTGGATTATTTATGCCAATACTCTTTTTTAGAAAAGACTGGCAAAAGCAGAGAAATTCAGGCTTTGATAATGTTATGGCAAGGGAAGCAAAAAAGAAAAGCATAGTTATAGGAATCCATCTTTCTGAAATGAAGACTCATAAGGGAAAGCAAAAAGCAGAAATCCTGGCAAGAATAAGCCAGAACATAAAACTCTGCAGCAAAAACAAAGTAAAAATGAGATTTATAGGCGGAGAAAATTTGCATGACCTTAAAGCTCTTGGATTAGTTCTTGGAATGCCTACTTGGATGACTAAGGAATTATAGGCAAATATTCTAAATAAAACCATGAAAAGAAAACATTTAAATAAGTGAGCTCACTTAAAGATTTATGACAAATATAACTCTTTCAATTGATAACAATGTCTATAGAAAAATGCGGAAATTCTCTGAGATAAAGTGGAGTGAGTTTGTTAGAAAATGTGTTCAAAAAAGAATAGAAGAATTAGAGAGTATAAAATCAAATATTTTTGCTGATAAAAAACTTCTTGCTGAAAACTGGCTAAGTAAAGAGGATAATGAAGCATGGAAAAATTTGTAAAGGGTGATGTTGTTGTGACTCCTTTTCCTTTTTCAGATTTAAAGTCTTTAATCAAAAGACCTGCGCTTGTCATAGCAAATCTAAGGGGAGAGGATTTGATCTTGTGCCAAATTACTTCAAAAAAACATTCAGACCCATATCAAATTTCATTAATCCAAAAAGACTTTTCTGTCGGAAGTTTAAATATTAATAGTTTCATAAAACCTTCAATACTGTTCACTCTGAGAGAATCTATAATATCATACAAAATAGGAAAAATTGGCAAAGGCAAAATAAAAGAAGTTGAAGATAAAATTTGCGATATAATTAGAAATTAGGGTGCAATAAAAAGCAATCAAAACCCTTTTAACCTATTGATATTTCTATCAAATATGACTCAGAATAACGAAAAAATACTCGAAACTTTAAGCCCAAATGAAAGGAAAATTCTTCCATACATAGGTGAAGAAATCGCAAACATATGCAAAAAGTCAAATCTGGATAAAGTTTCAGTTACAAGAGCTTTAGGCTATCTTGAAAACAAAGAGTTAGTAAAACTTGAGACAATAAAAAAAAGAATAATTGAGCTGGGAGTTAATGGCGCTTTATACAAAAAGAAAGGGCTTCCTGAAAGAAGGCTTATAAATCTTTTATATGAGAAAAAAATTATTTCTATAGAAGAAGCTCAAAAGCAAAGCAAGCTGTCTGATGATGAATTCAAGGCATCTATAGGTGCATTGAAAAAAAGAGCTCTTATAGACCTTCAGAAAAACAAGCTTATTTTTAACAGCAAAAAAGAAGAAATCACGAAAAAAAGCCTTGAAGAATTTTTTCTTGAGTCTCTTCCATTGAATTATGATAATCTGACTGCAGAGCAAAAATACGCTTTTGAATCTCTTCAGAAAAGAAAAAAAATAATAGAAATAAGGGAAGAAAAAGAAATAATTGCAATTCCCACTAAAACGGGAGAAGAGCTCTCGAGAAAAAATCTTGAAAAAAAAGACCTTATAGAACAAGTGAATTCAGACATGCTGGCGAAAGGATCCTGGAAAGGCAAAAAATTCAGGAAGTATGATGTAATTTCAGGAGTGCCTCAAATTTATGGTGGTAAAAGGCATTTTGTAAATCAGGCAGTAGATTACGCCAAAAAAATATGGACGGAGATGGGTTTTGAAGAAATGTCTGGAAATTTAATCCAGACAAGTTTCTGGAATTTTGATGCTTTATTCACTGCACAAGACCATTCAGTAAGAGAAATGCAGGACACTTTTTTTTTAAACAAAGATGAAGAGCTTCCTGATAAAAAAATAGTAAAGGCTGTAAAAGAAGCGCATGAAAAAGGTGTTGATGGCTCAAAAGGCTGGGGTGGAACATGGAATGAAGAAGAAGCAAAGAAGCTTGTTCTAAGAACACATACGACATGTTTATCAGCGGCAACACTTGCAAATATTGATAAAAAAGACCTTCCTAAGAAATTTTTCGCCATAGGAAAAGTGTTTAGAAATGAAACTCTAGACATAAATCACTTATTTGAGCTGACACAAACAGAGGGAATTGTTATTGATAAAAATGCAAATCTCAGGCATTTAATTGGATATATAAAGGAATTCTATAGAAAAATGGGCTATGAACAGATAAGAATCCGCCCAAGCTATTTTCCGTATACAGAGCCGTCATTAGAAATTGATGTCTTTGACAAAAATCAGAAGAAATGGATAGAACTTGGAGGAGCAGGAATTTTCAGGCCGGAAGTTGTGATTCCTCTTATGGGTGAAAACATACCTGTTCTAGCTTGGGGCCAGGGTTTTGAAAGAATAATCAGAGAATACTTTGAAATTGCGGACATAAGAGATATGTACAAGAATGATTTAAATAAACTGAGGAAAATGAAATTTTGGATGAAATGAAAACTGAATTAATTAAAGAAGTGAAAAAAATTGAAAAAAAAGAGAAAGTAAAAGTCTTATTCCTAATTGAGTCGGGAAGTAGAGCCTGGGGTTGGGAAAGCAAAGATAGTGATTATGACATAAGGGGAGTCTACATTCAAGATTATCAAGTAGTAGAAGAGGGGAAAAAACAAATCGATAAGCCAATAGGAGATTTAGACATTACTCTCTGGGACTTTCGCAAATTCCTAAGATTAATGATAAAATCTAATCCTTCTGTTTGGGAATGGCTAAGTAGTGATATTGTTTACATAGATAATTTTCTAAGAAAAAAATTGAAAAACATCTTTGAAAGAGATTTCAACCGGATGAAATTAAAAAAACATTATTCTTCTATGGCAAAACAAAATTTTTATAAATACATAAATGAAATAGGAGATGTTGCTAACTTAAAAAAATATGTTTATGTTTTGAGAAGTATCGCCTGTATCCTATGGATAGAAAAACACAAATCACCTCCTCCAAAAAACTACAAAAAAGTAATCAATCTTTTCCCGGAAAATATAAAAAAATTCTTTGAAAAGATAGTTACTGAAAAAAAAGAATCTGAAAAGCTAATGGGAAAAAGAAATAAAGAAGCTGAAAAATACATACTCTCTTTTTTTAATAGAGATTTTGGAAAAGAACAAGATAAATTCAATATAAATGAAATAAATAAACTATTTAAGTCTTCATTAAAATGGCAGTCATAACAATACCCGTAAAAGAATTTGAAAAAGAAATTGGAAAGCTGGATGAAAAAATGCAGGAAAGGATTGCAATGTTTGGAACACCAGTTGATTCTATAAACGAAAAAGATCTTCAAATAGAAATATTTCCAAATCGCCCGGACTTGCTTTCATATCAGGGTTTTAAGAGATCTTTTCTGGCTTTTTTAGGGAAAAAAACAGGCATTAAATCTTACAAAGTTCTGCCTCCAAAAAAAGATTATGAAGTTAATATAGACTCTTCTGTAAAAGACATAAGACCTTTTACAGCATGCGCGATAATCCAAGATTTAAAGTTAGATGATGCAAAAATAAAAGAAATAATAGACCTTCAAGAAAAAATCCACGCAACGTATGGCAGAAAAAGAAAAAAAGCAGCAATTGGGATTTATCCTCTTGAAAAAATAAAGCTGCCAATAAATTATAAAGCTCTTGAACCAGAGAAAATAAAATTCACGCCATTAGAATATCAAAAAGAGATGTCAGGTCTTGAAATTCTGCAAAAGCATCCTGCAGGAAAAGAGCACTCGCATTTATTGGCTGGAAAAATAAAATTTCCTGTTTTCACAGATTCGGAAGACAAAATAATGAGCATGCCCCCAATAATAAATTCAGAAACAACAGGAAAAATAACAACAAAAACCAAAGATGTTTTTGTAGAATGCTCTGGTTATGACTTGGAAACTCTAAAGAAATGCTTGAATATAATTGCAGCAACGCTTGCAGATATGGGGGGAATAATTTACCAGATGAAGCTTAAATACGCTAAACCAGAAATAACCCCTAACTTAGACCCAAAAAAAGAAAAAATATCCTTAGACTCAGCAAATAAGCTTCTTGGCCTTGAGTTAAATGAAAAAGATATGAAAAAGCTATTGGAAAAAATGGGTCATGAATATGAAAAAGGCCAGGCAAGCGTGCCTGCATGGAGAATAGACATAATTCACGAAGTAGATTTAATAGAAGATATTGCAATCGCTTATGGCTATGAGAATTTTAAAGAAGAAATTCCAAAAATTTCAACTATAGGCCAGGAAAATAAAAAAGAATCAATGAAAAGAAAAATAGCGGAAATTCTTGAAGGGATAGAAGCTCTTGAAGTTTCAAACTATCATCTGACAATAAAGAGAGATCAATTTGAAAAAATGAATTCTCAGGAAAAACAAACTCTTCAAGTAAAAGGATCAAAAACAGAGTATAATATTTTGAGAAAAAATCTAGCACATTATATTCTGAAAAATTTTTCAGAAAATGTTGATTCGGAATATCCCCAGAAAATATTTGAAATTGGAAAAACCTTTGAATCAGAAAATGAAAATGAAAAACTGGCGTTGGGAATGTCTCCAGGAAATTTTACAGAAATAAAACAAGCTTTAGAATATTTGGCCAGAATGTTAAATATACATCTTGAGATAAAAGAGCCGAATGAAAATCTTCCGTGGTTCATAGACGGAAGATCCGCTGAAATTTGCATAAAGAATAAACCAATTGGTTTTTTGGGAGAGATTCATCCAAAAATACTAAAGAACTGGAAGATAAAAATGCCTGCTGCTTTGTATGAAATTGACTTGGAAGAAATCTTTAAAGAATTTATTTGATTATTTTATGAAAAAAGCCACAGGGGAGAATCGAACTCCCGACCTTTACATTTTTGTTAAAATTTGGTTTGGGAACCTTTCCAAAAGGTTCATACCAATGTAATGCTCTAAACCGACTGAGCTACTGTGGCATATTGGCTTATACGAAATTACTTCCATTAATAAAGTTTCAGTTTAATAAATTAATCTTTAAGGAATAGAATAAATTTATAATTAAGCTGCAAACTATTTTTTATCTTCTATAAAAACAAAAATTTCGGAATTAGGGGCTCTTTCCCAGCTGGAGCTTATTTATCTTTTTCTAACCATTCTCAAGAACACAAAAATCAAGGTAACTATGAGAAACGCGACAGCAATAAATCCTGATAAAAAGGAAATCATTAGAAAGAACTCATTCAAAACCACGTCTGAAATAACTGAGTAAAGAATAATTGAGATAACAAATATTATCGCAAATAGGATAAGGTTGAACAAGGCAATCTTTAAGCCGCGGCGGGGTTTTTTAGATACATCTGCGCTATTTGAAGCACTTTTTCTAGAAACCCTTTTAACAGACCTCCCAGAACTTCTCACCCTCTTTTTTCCAGCCGATTTTCTTGGCATAGATAGTTTAAGAATTTGCAGTTTATAAAGATTACTGACTCCAATCAAGTTTTACAAAATCTCCAGTAATTTTCCCAAAATTTCCGAATATTTTAATCAGCCAGTTGACGTATAAATTCTTGAAATCGCTTAAATCTTCAGATTCAGAAAAAGAAATTCCATGATTGCTTATAACTAAAAGAGCTCCAAAAACAAGGAACATGAATAAAAAAATCAGGAATTTCATCATCCAGTTTCATTGCCTTTCCAATCCAGACTGATAGCATGGCTTGTTATTGATTTAGCATTTCCAAACAACGAGCCAAGCCAGGAGAAATAAAGCTTACTGGCCTCAACCATTCCTGAAGGAGATTTCCAATCAACATTTTTCCCTTTCAAAACAAGAGTAAAGCTAAGATAGGTGAAAAGTATAAGTATCACAAGAAAAACTGCAAAGAATTTATGCCTGAATCTTTTAATCTCAATAAAAACCCATATAAGTATTATTAATGCGATAACGATAAATAAAGTAGCGCCTATAGCCATTTAAATGAAAGTTAAGTTAGCTATAAAAAAGTTTCTATGGGATAAATTTTAATACTCTTAATAAAACAGTAATGTATACAGCCCCATAGTATAGTGGTCAAGTATACGAGGTTCTGGGCCTCGGGACCCAGGTTCGAATCCTGGTGGGGCTATGTTCAAGCGAAAATTGCAGGATTCACGCAGCAAGCAAAAAATTAGTCACCTCAGAATATTCTTAAGCAAAAAATTAACATAGCTAAAATCACCATCATTTTTTATCAAAACATCAAACTGGTCTGCATAATGTTCAAAGTCTTCTTCTCCAGGATTGAAAAATCCAATTTTTAGCAGATTCTTGTAAGGAAATCCTTCAGCCATTTTCAAATCTCCTAAAGAATCACCAAGAAGCAGAACATTTCTTCTTTTAGAAATCTCATCATAAACTGGAAGCCCTTTAATCTCAATCTCATTTTTGTTAAAGCTATGGATTATTTTGTTGTCTTCAATGCCTCTAAATTTTCCTTTTGAGTCAAAATCAAGAGTATTTCCAATAAAATGAACATTACTGCAATAAAGACCATGTATATCCAAAAAGTCAGTAACCATATTTCCAATGCCTGCAGAACTCATTATAATTAACGGAATTTTTTCTTCATGCAAGCTTCCAAAAAAATCTCTAGTTCCTTTTCTAAGCCTAAACCTTCCTTCTTTAACTAGGTCTCTGACGGCTTTCTTCATGGTTTCTTCATCTAAGCCACATTCAGCAAGCAACTCATAATGAGATTTCCACCATTCTGACATATCCTTCTTTTTCTCATCTATAGAGATATTAGAATTAATTTCAATAGGGTGATATTTATCCGCTAGCTTCTGCGCTCTTTCAGCATAATCTGATGTAAGATAGTTTCCATTTCTAAGATGAGAAATCAGTGAAGGAGTTTTCTGGTTCCCAAATGTTGCATAAGTCAGAGTCCTGTCAAAATCGGAAACAACATGAATAGAGTCAGCTCCCTCTAATACAAAAAAATTCAATTTCTTCTCTAATTCATTCTCATCAGGAATAAAAACATTATTCATTCTATCTAAACCTTAAAACCCATTTCTTCGCCGCTTTTTAGCTTCTTATCATGCTGGTCCATTCTGCCGCTTAAAAGGCAATCAAAACAAGTGGTTATAGAGCCACCTTCCGTTTTGATTCTTCCTGTTCCTTTGCATTTAGGGCACACGTCTAATTCTTCCATAAAAAATACACTCAATAGCTGGATTTAAAGATTTCGCAACTCCAGAAGACATATCAATAAAGCTTTAAATAGAGTTTTATTGACTAATTTGAAGAGCCCCGACAGTTTAGGTCTTCACTTACGTGCGACCGAAACTCCGGGAAAGGCAAACAAGCCCCGATAGTTTAGAGGCCAAGAATGCCGCCCTCTCATTTGCCGAGGTGTAGTCGTTGAGACAATAACCTCAGTCCTCTCTAGGACAGGCGCACTCGTTTTCGCCTCAAAAGTTTTTCTTTAGAGGCAAGGGGATCGGCGGTGACCCGAGTTCGAATCTCGGTCGGGGCGTTCTTTTTTAAACTCCAGTCTTCTTTCTAATTCATGAGACCGCTATACTCATTTTCAAGCAGACATACAGGAAGAGCCAAAGACCCAAGAAACTATCTGAAACAAAAATCAAAATATCCGGAAGTCCTCCGTAAAATCCTAGACCAATCCAATATAATCTTAGAGATAATTGACTCAAGATTTATAGAAGAAACAAGAAATAAAGAGCTTGAAAAAGATATGGAAAGTAAAAACAAGATAATAATTTACGTTATTAATAAATCAGATTTAAACCCTGAACTTAAAGATCTGCCAGAGCCAAATGTTGTTGTTTCATGCACGGAAAGAAAAGGGATAAAGAGGCTCAGGGACAAAATCAAAATATTAGCCAAGAACATTCCAAAGAACAAATACGGAAAAGTGGTAGTTGGAGTCATAGGATATCCTAATACTGGGAAATCTTCTTTAATCAATATGCTAATTGGGAAAAATTCAGCTAAAACAGGCTCTGATGCTGGCTTCACAAAAGGCGTCCAAAAATTAAGGCTTTCAAAGGAAATAGTTTTGCTTGACAGCCCTGGAGTGATTCCGCAGAAAGAATATTCTTCAATTGATTCAGCTCTGCTGAGCAAACACACAAAAGTAAGCGCGAGAAGCCACAGCCAGATAAAAGACCCAGAACAGGTAATAGCTGACTTAATGCATGAGTATCCTGGCTTATTAGAAAAGCATTACAGGATTTATGCAAACGGCGATGCTGAAATTCTTCTGGAAAAATTGGGAAAACAAAAAAATTTCTTCATCAAAAAAAATGAAATAAACATGGACAAAACGGCAAGATTGATATTAAGGGATTGGCAGACTGGCAAAATTAAAATAAATTGATTTTTAAACATCAAATAATTATATAAACAGAGGGAAAAATGGCATGGTTCGAAGTAGAAACAAAAATAAAAATCAAGAATCCTTATGAAGCAAGAGAAAAGATAAAAAGAATAGCTAATTTTACAAAGAAGGAGACAAAAAAAGATTTTTATTTCAAGATAAATCAGCAGGGCTATCCGCATAAAGCTTTCAGAATAAGAAACGATGGAAAAACGTATACTGTCAATTTCAAGAAATGGATTAAAAATTTGTGGAATAAGCAGATAGTTGTCAAACAAGAATTCGAATTTAAAATAAGCAATTTAGATAACTTTCTGGAGCTTATGACTGACTTGAAATTCACAAAATGGCTCACAAAGATAAAACACTCTGAAACATACAAAAACAAGAGAAACACAAAAGTGTCAATAGAGCTGAACAATGTAGAAAAACTTGGCTGGTTTGTTGAGGTTGAATATCTGGCAAAAAAGCATGAAATTCATAAGGCAAAAAAAGAGATAATAAAAACATTAAAAGAGCTTAACATAAAACAAGACAACATCGATAACACTGGATATACAAAAATGCTTTGGAAGAAAAAATGATATTAAAAATGAAGAGTCGCAGGGGGCTCTGTTGAAAATCTATTGGGGCTTTAGCCTCAAATTGTGTGCTATTGCTTT
>JBBSXA010000038.1:36793-38148 GCA_038045985.1 Nanobdellota archaeon | reverse complement strand
TATTTTTTTAATCTTTATTGTTGTTAAAAATAATTAATTTTTTATTTTATTCCTTACTCTTTTCCCTATTTCAGCACCTAAAAGAAATGAAACTGCAAAAACAATTAGTATCCCTAGAGCCATCGAGTCTGGCGAGAGCCCAAATGCTATAAAAGAATTTAGCCCAAAGTAGCCCATTGTTTCATACATGCTTTCTATTATTCCTTTAACTCCAATTAAGGCTAAGAGATATAGGAGAAAGTTGTATATCATCAATGCCAAAATACCCACAAAACCGTCGACAATCCAGAATGGAACTTTAAACTCTTTTTTAACCCTCTCTTTCATGGCTATGCTAAGCCAGATATTTTTTTAAATGTTTGGTATGATACGAAATAAGCGCCTCTTTCAACCACATTCTTCTATATTAGCCTAGTGAAATTTAATAATAATAATATATTAATTTATTATCATGAGATAAGCAAAATTTATAGAAGTTCTTTAGCTTATAATTTTTAACTATTCTTTTTCTCATTCTCTTCATAATCTTTAATGTATTTTTTCACAGCTGGATATTTGTCGAGTGATTCCTGACTTTCCATTTTTAGAGGTTTGTTTTCCCAGGCGGGGCAGATGCTTTTGTATTCACACCAATCGCAGAGCTTTGATTTATTGGGGGGAAAATTTTCTGATGCTTCTATTCTCTTTACAATCTCTAAAGTTTCGTGTTTCGTGTTTTCCAACTCTTGATTTGTCGTTTTTATTCTTATTTTTTGATTGTGGGCAAGAAAATGCCATATCAAGCTGACTTCTTTTTCATTGCCAAACGCGTTTTTTATGGCAATTGCGTATAATGCCAATTGCCTGTCTTTTTTCAGTTTGTCCCTTGACGGAGGTGAGTTAGCTGTTTTGTAGTCATGAATTTCGTATTCATTTGTCGCCAGATTGTATGTCAACCTGTCAATAAATCCCTGGATTTTGTATTCTCCTTTTTCATCTAATTCAAGCGTTATGTATTTCTCGACTTCAAGTGTGTTGTCATCAAAAGGCTGGTTTTCCGTGTAGTATTGGAGCAAAAAAGTAATTCCTTTGTTGAACTGATTTTGCGGGCTGCTGTTTATTATCATTTTTTCAGGAGTGTAATCTTTTTCCCAGTCTTGAGAGTAAAAAACAATTGTTTCATCTATAGAAGGTATTTTTTTGTTTTTTATCTCACTATAAAGCCATTCTAAAGTGTTGTGTACTGATTTTCCTAAATGAGCTTCAATGCTTTTTTCAATTTCTGGCTTTATTTGGTCTATGTATTTAAATTTAAATTTTAAAGGGCATTGCTCAAAAGTGCTTATTCTGGAATATGAGTATTTTTTTGGCATTTT
>JBBSXA010000038.1:0-36693 GCA_038045985.1 Nanobdellota archaeon | reverse complement strand
AAGGGCATTGCTCAAAAGTGCTTATTCTGGAATATGAGTATTTTTTTGGCATTTTTTATTGAAAGAAATTGTAATTATAAACTTTTATGTTTTTTATAAAACGGAATGGCGTTGGTTTTTGGAACTGATGTTAATAAAAAGAAAAATGATAGATTAAATTATTTTTATAGTAGTATAAATATTAATGCCTATATAAAATTCGAGCGATTTTTGAGCTAGTGTATCTTACTCGCAAGGATTTACCCATTCCCATGTGTTTTCATTGAAGTAAAGGTCGCATGCTGCGCTCGTTGCAGCTGTTGGAACGCAAGCTCCTTTAACACATCCGAATTCACAACTAATGCTTTGTTCACTTGAGAAGTGAATTTCATCTTTGTTGCATTTGTATTCTTTCAAGAAGCAATCAGTGCCTGTGCATCTCTCTACAGGATTGTCAGGAGAGCCTTTGTAGCATGTGTCTCTGAATATCACTTTTTCCTCTTGGAAGCTTATTCCTGTTCCTGTTCCCCTTACATAGTAATTTATACCGCCATCTGGGTCTGAACAATAGTCATTTGGGTCTACATTTGTTATTGCACCGCCTGCGACTGTTGCCCCAACTCTGAATATTGCTCCAAAGAATCTAAATATCCATCTTATTATTTTTGAGAGGAAGCTTGAACTCTCCTCTTCTTCGCTTACTTCTCCTCTAGAAGAGCTTGAAAGGCCTCCAGAACTGCTGGATGAACTTAATGTTCCTTGTCCTGAAGAGCTGGATGAACTCGAGCTGCTTGAAGAACTCCCATCAATACAGCTTTCGTCTATTTCTCCGTCGCAATTGTCATCTAATCCATTCCCAATTCCTTCCTCACATGTTTCCTCAGAAGGCACTCCTTCATCCTGGCATTCTCCCCATGTTCCATCTGTGCCGCATGATTTTAATCCTACATAACATATTCCTGTATTTGTTCCGCAGACTTCTATGTCTCCTGGAGTGCATGTTGTTTCTTCATCGCAGTTTGGGATTGTGCTGTCAACTTCACAAGATTCCCATAAACTGTTTGTGCATGTTTGTTTTCCAATTTCACATGCGTTTCCTGTTGAGCATTCTTGTGTGTCTCCTGAAGTGCATGAGCAATCTTCGTCAACACTTCCATCGCAATTATTATCTATGTTATCGTTGCAGGTTTCTGCACTTGAAGGGTTTGAGTAGCTAAAGTCTCCACAAGTATTTTTTGTTACTCCGCTTACGCATCCTGCTGAGATTGTTGAGCATTGACCCTGATTTTCAGATGACGAACTGGCTTGACATGTTATTGCTGTACCAAGCCCTTCGTCAGTTTCAGAGTTGCAGTCGTTGTCAGCTCCGTCACAAGTTTCTGCTTCTGGGACGCATGTTAGCGATGAAACGCATAAATTATTCTGGCATGATTCGCCTGAGCCACATAGACCGCAGGTTATATTTGCACCACAACCATTATTTATTGTTCCACATTCTGCTCCTGCTCCACTACATGTTGTTGGAACGCATTCTGATTGACATCCTTCATCAATGCCATTCACACAGTTATCATCAACACCGTTGCAAACTTCTGTTGCTCCTGGGTTTATGGTTTTGTTGTTATCTTTGCAGTCACCCCCTCCTAAACATGTTTGACCGTTGCAATCATTATTACAAGCTACGGGGTTTGTTTCAACAGAATATCTATCACTATCAGAATCTGAACAACCTTCTTGTTGTGCTTGACAGCTTCCTCCTATACAAGAATAACCTGACGGACACAAATTTCCATTATCAATATTCCCATCACAATCGTCATCTAATCCATTGCAAGATTCCGCTGAAGGTATGATTAAAGCTCCATTCTGGAAACATCCACAAATTCCTCCACCTATGCATTCTGCTATTGCTCCTAGTGTTGAACAATCGAGTGTGTTATAAGGAGGAGGCGTAACAGCAGGATTATCAGGATAGGGTTCATCGCCAGCAGGATCCTCTGGCCCGCCACCACCACCTATTACTGCTGCTGTGATTGCGTTGTTTGAAACGTCCTGATCACAAAGATAGTCATACGCAATAATGGCATCGTTATAACAGCCATCATGAAAGATATATCCGTCTTTGTCAACATAGCCATCTATAGTAAAATCTGCTCCATTGTCAGAGTCAATGCACTCTCCTATGCCTGTTGCTTTTCCTGTTATTGGGAATCCTAACACTTCCAACAAATCGCTAATAAAACCTGCAGAAATTATCGATAAAGTCAGAATGAATATGAATGAGAAAGCTATCAGCTTGAAATTATTTTTTCCAGCATTCTTTTTCATTTTTATAATAATAAATTAGGATATTTAAAGGTTTTTGTTATTTTTGGAAATCTAGCTGACGACAAGTTTTTTATAGGTTGTTTTGTTTAAGTTGAAATGAAAGAAGAAGCTAGGAATTGGCTGAAACAAGCAGAGGCTGATTTAAGGACTTCTCAAAATAGCTTAAAAAGCAAAGATTATTATGCTTCTGTTTTTTGGAGCCAGCAAGTTGTTGAAAAATGTTTAAAGGCTGCTATTATTGAGAATAAAGGAGAATTAGCGAAAATCCATGATTTAGTTATATTGGGAAGAATGGCTGATTTGCCGAAAGATCTTCTAAAAGAATGTGAGAAAATTTCTGGAGTTTATACTGAATCAAGATATGGAATTTTAGACAGCGAAATTCCAGCTGAAAAATTTAATGAAAAAGATTCTTTAGATTCTATTAGCATTGCAAGGGAGATTTTAATATGGGCAAAAAAGACCTTGAAATTGTAAAAAAATTTAAGGAAAAATTATCAAAAAAAATACCTGTAAAAAAAATTATTTTGTTTGGCAGCAGGGCTAATGGAAATGTTCATGAATGGAGTGATTTTGATATAATCATTGTAAGTGATAATTTTAAAGGGAAGAAATCTTTCAAGAGGGGTGTTGGTTTTTATGCTTATTGGAAAGAAAATTATCCTGTAGACTTTTTATGCTACACTTCAGAAGAATTTGAAAAACTAAAGAATAAAATAACAATTGTTAAAACTGCTGTGGAAGAAGGAATTGAAGTGTAAAACCACAGATTTTGCCATTTTTGGAAGTTTTGGATGGAGAATTTTATGTCTACATAACAATATTTATAAATACTGTGGACATAAGAGAATTATGGTTTACACAGAGACCAGAAGTATTAATGGAAGAAAATATTATTATAGAGTTATTTCTTTAAGAAAAAAGAGAAATGTCTCAAAAAAAAGAGTTTATTTAGGCTGTGAGCTGTCAGATTCAGAACTTTTAAGAAAAGAAAAAATGGCTGATAAAAAGCTTGTTGCTAAAAGGAATTTGAGAGAAATCAACATGATTAAATCAAAAATCGTCAAAATATTAAAAAATTATAATGTGAAACGAGCAGGTGTTTTTGGAAGCTATTCTAGAGGTGATCAAAAAAAAGACAGTGATATAGATATAGCTGTTGAAATTGAAGATAGTAAGATGAGTCTTCTTGGTTTTATAAAATTGATAAAATTGCTTGAAGAGGCATTAAGAAGAAAGGTAGATTTGGTTGAATATGATGCGATAAAGTCAAGAATAAAAGAAGGGATACTTAAAGAAGAGATAAGGATAATATGAAAATAAACCTTTTGGAAAGGTTTCCAAACCAGAATTTTTAAAATGAAAAGGGATGTAATGCTTTTTATTGATGACATCTTAAAAAGCATAAAAAATATAGAGGATTTTTCGGAGAAATTAGACAAAGATAAGTTTTCTAAGGATGAATTGAGACAAAGTGCTGTGATAAGGCAGTTAGAGATAATTGGAGAGGCTGTTAAAAACCTGCCTGGCACTTTAAAAGAAAAATATCCCAAGACTCCTTGGAAAGAGATATCTGGATTTAGAGATGTTTTGAGCCATTCTTATTTTGGAGTAAAGATCGAAAGAGTTTGGAATATTATTGAAAACGATTTAGAAGGTCTTAAATTAGAAATACTAAAAATAAAAAGAGATTTAGAAAAAGGCAAGTGATTTATCTAAACAAATTTAACTCATCTAAAGCTAATATTTAATTTAAAAATAATTTTACAAGTATTAATTTATTCTTCAAGGGTTGTATTTTTATTAATTTTCACACAATTTTAAGTTGTCGCATATACTTCTATTTTATACGGAAAATAGGCAAGAAGCACAACTTTTTTATACTCTTTATTCATGTGTATTTTATGAATGCCTCTAAGCATGATATCCTATTATTGACAATTCTTGTAGCTATAGCTGTTGCTTTGAACCTATCTTTCTTAGTCCTTGTTCAGCTGGATAAAACCGGACCTGTTGAAGGTTCTATTATAAAAGTTCTTACTGGAAACGCTAATCTAAATGTTGTGAGCAGTGTGAGTCAGCAGACTTTATACAAAGGAATTGAATTGGCGTCTCCAAAAAAGACTTCTAGTTCTTCAAGAGACACTTCTAGAACCCAAAGCACTAGGAAACCTTCAATTCCTGAAATTAATATGCCTCCAGTAATAGTTGATGAAGATATTTTACCTGTTCCTTATGCCTATTTTGACTATAATAATGATGGAAAGGTTGATTTAGTAAGAAAGGAAGTTGATGGAAAATATTATGTTTATTTCAATAAGGGAAACAATGAAAATAAAATATTTAAGGAAGGAACTCTTGTCAGCTCTGAAGATTTAGCTTCAAGAGGAGTTGTTCTTTCTAAACCATCTTCTAGAGTTGATAGAGGTCAAAAAGATGCTTTAGTCTGGGAGTATTTATCTTATCCAAGATACGATGTTTACGTTGAACAGACATACTACAATAATAATCAGGCAAACTTAATTCCTTTTTTGAATAATTTTGAAGAAAGATATGATTTATTGGAACAGCAAACTGGCTGGAGTTCTGAAGAATATTATGGAACAAAGTTAAAGATTAACATTACTGCTAATGGTGCTTGCTATGGGGGCAGTGCAAGTGGAGGTGTTGCTAATATAAAATTTTCTGATCCTATTTATATGACTGGGTGTGAAAAGCCTTATTATCAAGATGAAGTTCCTTATATGGGAAATCCTGGCGAATTAGGGGATTGGTGGGGTTATATGGGAACCTCTTTGCATGAGTCTTTGCATACCATAAATCCTTATCCATTATTTGCAAGATTATGGTTAACTGAGGGTTTTTCTAGATATTATGAATATAATCTGTTAACTTTTAATGGCGATATAAATCAGGAGACCTCAGATACTTACATATATCAGGGAACTGCCCAATATAATTGGCAGTCTTATGTTGCAAACGATTACAGAGATACAACTATTAATAATAATCCTATTCAACAAAGTGCAGGATATGCCATCACAGCTTGGATGTTTTCAATGATGAGAGACAATCACAGTTTGAATTGGCAGAGTTTTTATAATATTATAGACAAGAATTACGAGACTTTGAATAAGTCGAGACAGCTGGGAAATTATTATACTGATACACATGTTATTGATATTTTTGGCAGAGCTTCTGGAAAAACTTTTGACCAAATAAAATCAATCTGGAGATATGATTCACCTAGCGGGCCTGGGTGGGGTGTTAGAAATTGGACAGACATCAATTGGTATGCTGACTTGAATCCTGTTTTAACAGTTTCAGAGCAAGGCCCTTATTTCACAGGAGAGCATGTGAATTTAATTGCTACTATTTTCAATAATGGAGACACTGCTTCAAATTCTGTTTCTGTGAGATTTTATAATGGAGCAAATCTTCTTAGCGAACAGTTTGTTAATGTTAATGCCCATAGCAATGCTGTTGTCAACTATGACTTCACAACTATGCAGGCTGGAGATCATATTGTTTATGTTAAAGTTGATGAGTCAAATGTCAAAATTGAAACAAATGATGCCAATAATGAAGACAGTGAAAGCTTGAGTTTTATTCCGTATGTTTGCGGGGATGCTGATTCAAGTGGTATAGTTGATATATCTGATGCAGTTTATTTAATATCTTACATTTTCCAAGGAGGGCCTGCTCCTAATCCTCTTATTGCAGGAGATGCAGATGAAAGTGGCAACGTAGACATATCTGACGCAGTCTACTTGATTCAATACATCTTCCAAGGCGGACCTGCTCCTTGTGATCCTCCAAAAGGGTATTCTGGTTTTGAGGCAATTTCAACACAAGAAGATTTCAGCAATTACATGAAGGAAATTTCTGATTTGGTTTGAAATTATAAGGATTGACAAAAAGGAAGTTACTTGGTTTTTAATAATTTTAATCTAAATAGCTCTTTTCATTCATAAAATTTAATCTGTAGCCTTCTTTATGCTTGTCGCTTATTTCCAATTCTGTCAAAGAGCAATGTTCAATAAATAATTTAAAAATAGAATCATAAAGAGACATTCCTAATAAATCGCCTATAAAGACTTTTAAGAAAGCGCCATGAGAAACTATTAAAATTGTTCCATCAAAGTCTTTATAATTTCTTTTTAATTCTTTAAAAAATTTTCTTCCTCTTTCCCTAACTTCTTCTAAATTTTCTCCATTGGGCGCTTTTCTTGTTTCAAAAGTACCTTTGAGATCATCCCAGTTGAATTCTTTGTGATTTTTGCCTATAAGCTCTCCGTTGTCTTTTTCTCTTATTAAGTTAGTGTATTCCACTGGAACAGAAATCTTTTTTTCTATCTCTTTTGCTGTGATGCTGCATCTAGGAATATCACTAGAAATAATTTTATTCAGATTCTGCTTTTTTAATATTTTTATAAGTTTTTTTATCTGTTCAAATCCTTTTTGATTAATATTCCCATGCTCTTTTCCCTGCACAACTCCCTCCGCATTTTCTTTGGTTTGTCCGTGCCTAGTGATTAATATCCTTGCCATATTAATTTGAATAATAAAACACTTTTAAATTTGATTGTTTGCATGTTTATTTCCTCCAATTAATGCCGCTTCCGCAACTTCAGTATACCTCTTTTCCAAGCTTGAATCTCTTGCTATATTTTCAAGAGTTTCTTTTTCAGTGTTTTTGTTGCGGGCAATGATTCTTAATAAGTATCCATAGCCATCTTCTTTTGCTATTCCTGCTCCAAAATGGTGCAATATTTCTGGAGGACAATATGGGCTGCAGGCTAGAGAACCAATGGTTGCCCAATTATCTGTATCTTTGTGTTTTGTTGCTAATGATTTTAACAACTGCTCTTCATCAGCTTCACTTGCTCCCCATATTAGTCCGATTCTTATTAAAGAATCTTCTGAAGACATTTTAGATCTCTCTGATGGAGAAGTTTCTAATGAAACCGCTTCTCTAAAACGATTTTCCCACCTTTGACTCATTATTAGTCCTGACTTTTTTATTGTTTCATTCCAGATTATATATGAAATTTTATCGATGGATTTCCTGTATTGTTCAAAAGTTTTTTTAGTAATATCAGGTTTAGGATAACCCACTTCCTGAAGTCTTTGTAATGTTAGCTCATCTATGAAAGTTAAACCTTTGTCAGAAGTATTTTTATTTACTCTTAATACATTTGACCTAAACATCATAGAGAAGCTAATAGCTTCTAAGCTAGTTACTAATTCACTTTTAGTTATTTTTTCTTGTTCAAATAATCTTTTAACTCCCACTTTAATTCTTGGCTGGTATGAATTCTCTTGTTTTTCTCCAGAAATCATTCTGCTTAATTTATCATACCACCCAACAAAAAGAAAATCTCTTGATCCTCCTGGACAATATTTTATATTTATTGCTCCGTCTCTTATTCTTTGCCTGAAATATTGATTAAAATATAGCCGGTTAAAGATAATGTTTTCTAATCCTCTTTCTATAGAATTATATTTCCTTTTCTTTCTTTCAATTTCGTTTTTTACTTTTTTGTTCCCAATTAAATATCTTGCTTCTAAAACTTGGTTGCCTTCAACTAAGCTTTTTTTTAGGTATGTCTCTATTTCATTATAAGTTCCCCAGCTTGTTAAATCCACTTTTGAGAAATCAAATCTTCCTAATTCATCTTTGAACGATTTTCTGAATTGTTCTGTTTTAGAATTTCTTTCTTCTTCAACTAACAGGAGGTCAGCATCGCTATCTCCTCCGATTAATTCTATTCTCCCGGGAGAGCCATATGCAAAAACAGCTAATCCCTCAGGATTTTCAGTCCCATAGACTTCTTTTGCGGTTAACTCATAAACTCCTCTGACAATTCTGTCGAATTGCCGGGTTTCCTCAATCACCATTTTTAAACCTTTTTTTGTATGCAAGTTAAAAAATGTTTGTTCTATCATTTTACAAGTTCAGTTTTTTTCTAACTTCCCTGAAAATCTCTTCTGCTGTTTTTTTAGTTGTGTCAATTAAGTATAATTCTGGATATTGTTTTGTCAGGTCTATGTAGAGCTCTCTTTTTTTCGTTATTTCTTCAAGTGATTCAATCTTACTATCTCTTTCTTGCATTCTTTCTAATGCTGTTTGTGGTTGACAAACAAAAATGAATGAATAGTCTGGAATAGGAATTTTTTGTTGCAAATTAATATCTATAATTTCTTTCATGGATAAAATCCCTTGTTGATAGACTGCACTTGTATAGAAGTATCTGTCAAAAATAAGATAATCTATTTCTTTAATTATTGGAGAAACTTCTTTTCTGTAAATTTCTGCTCTTGCTTTTGCAAAATCCTTAATTACATTGTGAGAAAATGGCTTAGGGTTATTGCTCCAATATAGTGCCAGACTTCTAAGTGGTTCGTAATCTTTCTCGTGGACTAATTTATTTCTCAAATTTTTGCCCAATAGAAATTTAACCAAAAGAGATAACTGTGAACTTTTTCCACTTGCCCTGATTCCATCAAAATTAATTATTCTCATTTTTCCTAAAGAGTTCTTTTATCTTATCTACAATTTTATCTAACACCTCTTCAGATTCAGTCCAAGAAAAAACCTCTTTAAGATTATTTAACCCAATCCACTTAGAGTCCTCATGTTCGTCAGATAATATTATTTTTTCATTTTCTACAAATCCTATAAAGATTTTTTTCTCTCGTAAGTTGCCTTTCGGGTATTCATAATTTGAAGAATAACCTGAATAAATAAGATTTTTTATATCTAGTCCTGTTTCCTCTTTGGTTTCTCTTTTTGCAGCAGATTCAAAAGATTCTCCTTTTTTTAGGCCTCCATTAACAATGGACCAATAAGACTCCTTGTATACCTTAGAATTTGTTCTCAACAAAAGGACATTTCTATTTTTTGAAATAACAAACACTGAAACCTTTTTATCCATTTTTTTTTATTCTCCCTGCAATTGTCCAATGGGAACTTTTTACTTCTAATCTTCCAATTGGAGCCCTAATTCTTTCTCCAATAAGTAGGTTTTCCAGATTAAAAAAACTTCTGGCGCCTTCCTCATCCCAATATTGAATAACTATTCCCTTCCTTCCTGGCTTATTTTGAATAAATACATTCTTATTTAGCTCTTCTCCTACCCCATATCTTGAATCATGAATAGAGCGCAGTGTGAATACAATCCATGCATCATTTTTCATAACTCTTTTTATTTCTTCTTTGGCTATCTCTTGATCTGCTTTAGATAAATAATGAAATACCCCCCATAAAATGGAAATATCAAAGAGATTGTCAGAATAGGGAATATTTGTCACTTTTCCTAATTGAATGTTGGAGGATGACTGATTAAGAGTTAGAAATTTTCTAGCTTCATTTATGGCTTCTTTAGAGGAATCTATTCCATAAGTTTCTGCCCCTAATTTTTCTGCCAAAAGTAAATTTCTTCCAGCGCCACAACCGATGTCTAAAACTTTTTTGTTGCCTAAATTGTTTTTAAAATATGTGCTAAAAAAAGCAACCAAATCTTCTGAAGGATAGTAGAGGAACCTCTTATTATTTCTATAGAAATTTTCCCATATCTGTTTATTATTTTCACTTATATTCATCTTATAATCCTAGTTTTTTTCTAACTTCTTCAAAAACTTCTTCTTCAGATTTAGTTGTTGTATCTACCAAATGTAGTTCAGGGTGTTTTTCACATAATTGAATATAAAAACTTCTTCTTTTTGTTATTTCTTCAAGTGTTTCATAAATTGATGGCAGCTGATAATTTGCAACCTTTCTTCTTCTTTCATCTATTCTTTTTATCGCTGTTTCTGGAGAACATAATAATACTAGACCTTCTTGAGGAATTAGAATTTTTTCTTCCAGATTTATTTTGATTATTTCATCTGTTTTTAATTCTCCATCCGCTTCATAAATTCCGCTTGTGTAAAAGCACCTGTCAAAAATAAGGAAAGAGATTTTGCCAATTAGGGGAATAAAGTGTCTTTTATGCGTTTCTCCCCTTGCTTTTGCTATTGACTTAACTGTTTCTTGAGTAAAATACTGATTTGCGCCAGCGATATGCCAATTTATTATGGTTTGCTTGAAAGGTTCATATTGTTTTTCATTTATTACTCTATAAGTATCATTCATAGAACCTAAAAGATTGGCTAATTTAGCTGCCTGAGTAGTTTTTCCTGAGCCAGTTATTCCTTCCAAGCATAATATCTTGGTTTTCATGCTGCTTAAAGAAAGGCAGTACTTTTAAATTCTTGGTTTGTATTACTACTTTATAATTAATAAATTTATTTCCTAGAATAATTATAATTTTCTCTTATCAAAGAATCTCTGCCCAATAACCTAATAATCTTAATCTTTAGAATTATCTTTGGATTATCAGATTATCTCGCCCCATCCAACCAAACGCCAGTGGCCTAAAATATTTCTCGCTATTCCGACGTTTTCTGATTTTAACGGAACTATCGGAATGTTGAGGAAGAGCTCTGCTTCATTATCCTTCAAATGTTCAATAGTTCCTACGGTGATTGTCGTGTTTACGCTTAACATTAAAAGCTCTTTATGTTTTAAAGGCTCGACAGCTTTTTTGTCTTCTATACCGAGAACTTCCTTGAATAATGAAAATTTTATTTTTACTTTTTGGGATATTTCCGGAAGATAGCTTTTTGCCGATACTAAACAGCCTGTAAGCGAATCAGTTTTTGTCAGACAAGGATCAAGAGCTGTTTCAATTGAAATGCTGGCTCCGGGAAGAACTTCTTTTACTTCTTGAGCTCCCTTATGCAGAGAGATTATTTTTGTGATTAGAGTTTGATAAGTCATCTGGTTTGCTTTTTTCAAGCTTAAGCCGGGTTTTATCTCTATTTCCTCTCCAATTTTTAATTTTCCCTGCTTCAGAATTCCCCCTAAAACGCCTCCCCTCAGTTTTTTTATTTCTGTTCCTGGCTTATTGACATCAAAGCTTCTTGCTGTCAAGAATATTGGAGGAAGGCTTGAGTTTTTTTTTGGTATTTCGAGTTTGCACAACTCTTCAAGTATCTTTTCAATGTTTATTTCCTGCTGCGCAGATATAGGTATTATGGGCGAGTTTTCTGCGAATGTTCCTTTTACAAATTCTTTTATTTCTTTATAGTTTTTTAATGCCTGCTCTTTTGTCACTAAATCAATTTTGTTTTGGACAATTATCAGCTGGTTTATTTTTTTTGCTTGCAGAGCCATGAAATGCTCTTTAGTCTGGGGTTTTATTCCCTCATTTGCAGCAATAACTAGAATTGCAGCGTCAATAATTGCGGCTCCAGAAAGCATTGTTGCCATGAGCATTTCGTGCCCTGGCGCGTCTATGAAGCTTATATATTTTATGGGCTTTGAATTTTTTTCATTTTTTGTAGTAAATGAATTTCCGTGCTTGAAAATTGTAATTTCTGCATAGCCTAATTTTATTGTAATTCCTCTTTTCAATTCTTCTGAATGAGTGTCTGTGAACTTTCCAGTAAGTTTGCTTAGTAAAGTTGTTTTTCCATGGTCTATATGGCCTACAACTCCTACATTTATTTCAGGGATTTTCTCTTCATTTTTTTCCATGAATTAAGAAAAAGCAGGGAGTTTTTAAAGATTTGTTTGCGCTGAATTTTCAGAAAGCCAAGATTTATAAACTAAATTTTATGTTTTTTACGATGGAAAGCGATGAATTAAGAGAATCTGTTAAAAATCTTTTGCCAAGATACAGTCAGATGTCTTTGAGCAGAAATCCAGATTATGTTTTTGAATTAAGGCTGAGCTTAAATAAATCAGATCGTGTTAATAGAAGCATTGTGGGACAGCAGCACTATCTTGTTCCAGGACAACCCATTTTAGATCTTATGAATTTAATAAAGTCAAATAGTTCAGAGGGGGCAATTCAGAACTTTTATAGGTCCTTGAAGAATTCGCAATTCAATATAGAGGATCCTAATGGAGGGTATTTCAGGTTATCTGGTGATGGAACGGCTAGATTTAAAATTAGAGGAAATTTAAAAAGTTTGGAAGGCCATGTTATTGATAGGGTTTTTCCTTTTGGTGAAAAAGTAAATATCCAAAGAGAGAAAAAGATTATCTTGGCTAAGAGTGGAGACGTTCCTGTTTCATATTCTAGAGAGTCTAATTTGTCAAGCAAGAAGAAGAAATTTGACAAAAAGGAATTTGATGAGAGATATAAGCATCTTTTTAGAAGAATATTTTAGATGTTAAGCCGCGAGCCTTTGGATTATTTTGTTAACTTTGTGGCAGCCTTCTTCTACCTTTGATCTATTCATGCCAGAATATGAAAGCCTTATCCATCCTTGATAGCCTTCTCCAAATGCTGAGCCCGGCACTACTGCGACTCCGTTGGATAGGAATTTTTCTTGAACAAATTGGTCTTTTTCTTCATCTTTTAAATTTTTAGGAAGACGAGAATTTAAATCTAGGAAGAAATAGAAAGCTCCTCCAGGCATGTATAGATCTTCAAAAGTTTGAGACAATATTCCATGTGCAATATCTCTTCTTGCCTCCATTTCTGAGGTTATTTTTGGAATCCAACTTTTTAAAAAATCTTTATTCCTTAATACTTCTGAAAAAGCATACTGTATAAACGGCTGAACGCCTGCTGTCTGTGTGTATTCTCCTTTAGTTAGCTGCTCAATTATTTTTTTATTTCTTGAAACAGTAAATCCGATTCTATAGCCTGTTGCAGCGTATGTTTTTGAAAAAGTAAAGACTGATATTGAATGAGGATTGTTTAATTTGAGGGAGTTTAAATGTTCTTGCCCGTCAAATACAAACGAATCATAGGCCTCGTCCCAGATTATAACTGCCTTGTTTTTTCTTGCTATTCTGTCTGCCATCTCCATTTCTTCCTGAGTGTAAACTTTTCCTGATGGATTTTGAGGATTGTTGAGATAGATTAGTTTTGAATTTGTTTCTTTGACAGTGCTTTCTAATTTGCTTTCTCTGAATGTTATTATTCCATTTCTTTCTTCAAGAGGGACTGAAAACACATTAACTCCTGAATACGGGATCATGTTGTCAATCATGCAACTCCAAATTGGATCAATGATTGTTTCATTTGCATCCCTAAAAAGGCAGTGTGAAAGCTGCAGTCCTTCCTGCCCTCCGTATGTTATTAAAATATTCTCTCTTGAAATGCCATTTATGCCTTTTAATTCAAGGTCTTCAATAATTGCGTCTTTAAGTACAGATTCTCCTCCTGATTGAGGATATCTTACATAACCTTTCTCCTGCCCTTCGGTAATTTTTTGTTTTATTAAATCATAAGGTTTGCAGTCTAATTCTCCTCTTTGAAAAAGTATGAAATCTTCTCCTGTTCTTTTTTTATATTCTGGAGCGTGAATATTTCTTACTGCCTCGCTAACTCCTACAATTTTTGAAATTCTTAATCTTAAAAAGGAAGGATGAAAATTTTCAGAAACATCATAATTTAAGTAATCATCTTCTTCCATCAAAGAACTAATTTCTAGAAGGTTTTTAAGAATTTGTGTGATAAAATTAGAATATTGGCTTTTGGCTGTTAAGTTCCTCTCCAATAAGTTGAAGAGTTCTACCATAGTGATCTTGATTAGCTATCATAAAATCTTCATATCCCATAGACATGAGAAGCGAGATTTTTGGCTCTAAGTTTTCTGCATTTACTGTTTCGTGTTTTGAAAGCCTTTTATCTTTTTTCTCAAACCATCTGCAATATGTTAATTCATATTCTCCATTTTGAGGCAATGTTTCCGATATTTGGCCTACTCTTATTTCTCTAGACGTTCCTAAAACTTCTTCATGAACTTTTATTCCGATATCTTTTGCCATCTTTATTATTTTCTAAAGCTACACTAAATTGTCGTTGATCTTCTCTGTTTTCAGGTAATATACTTTCTTGGATTTCCGTCATAAGGCTTTAGTTGAGTTTCATAGAATTGACTTGTTTTACCATGTTGATCAATAAGATGTATAAAAGAACCTGCTGCTCTTCGAACATTATGTATTTTTGCAACTTGACCATAAATATAGCTTTCTTCTGGCGCTTGACCACGTTGCCTCATTATTTCCATATAACTTTCTGTTAGTTCTACATTATCACCTTTCTGAAATCCAGAGATTTTGCTTTCTTTTATTTCTTCCATTTTAGTTTTTTCCGCATGTATCGCAACCAAAGAAATAACCCACTCCTTCAGGAGTAGTGTCTATAAAATACAAAGAATCCCATTTAACTAAAAGACTATTTGGCACTGTTTTTCTAACTTCCATTTTATGGGAATGGTCATATGGGCAATTAGGTATATCATGTTCTATTCCCAGAACAGTCACAGTTTTTGGTTCGGATTTTTTTGGATTTACTTTTTCTTCAACTCCAGAATTTCCAATTAATGATTCTTGTTCACGAACTAAAGATTGAAATATTTGATTTTCTTTTGTCATTTTATATTTCATATTTATTATCTTTATTTGCTGGTGAAGGCAATGAACCTATTTGAAAAGGATATTCCAGATGTTTGTAAATTGCATAGTGTATTAAAGGCTTTTGCTTTATTTCAGGTCTTGGTATGTTTTCATCCGGAGTTTTGCATCCATTTACTAAAAAAGTTAATCCTGCAATTCCAGTCAGTAAAATATTTTTTGTGAGGGTTGTCATTTTAATTAATTTTTCCTACTTGACCGTCCAAATTTAAGTCATACAATTTAATCACTTCATTATAGTTTATTTGGTCTAAATCTTCAATTTTTGGGTTTATTTTTTTTAATTCTTGCATATATTTTAACAAGTTTGTTTTTCTGTCTCTGAAATTTACACTTTGTGTTTCTTTATTAAAAAAATCTTCAACCCTGTCTCCTGGTTGAATTGTATATTCAATAATATTTGTTTTGAAATCTTCGTTTGTCAAGTCTCCTCTATATTCTCCACATCCAACCACTCCTGCGCCTATAGGTATGATTAATAAATATCCTAATGTTCTTTTTATTTTTTTTATTAGTGTTTTCATTTTTTGGTTTTTACTAATTTTATTACACCTAGTGATCTGTTTCTTATGTCTTCTTTGCTGACTTTATACCTTAACCTTTCTCCTAACTCAGAGATGTCTATTCTTGTTTCTGGAACATTAAAATTAAAATTCCTTTCTAAAGTGTATATCAATATTTTATTCTGCACGCTTCCTTTTTTATTGTCGTAATATTTATCATTGGTTAAATATCCTATATAATCTCCAGAATAATCTTCTACTTCTAAATCGATGTCTAATGTCCTTCCTTTATGCATAAATGAGCCGATTTCTTTTGCAGGCACAGAATGTGTTGCATTTACAGGGTTTGCTACTAAACCATCCCATTTTTTTGCCACTCTATAAATTGCTTTTTCAAAACCTTCTTTGTTTGGAAATATGTGTATTTTTTTCATCTTAGCCTATTTATTTGCTTATTTGCTTTTTGCATTAAATCGCATAAATCAAGCGGCCTGCTTTCGCCTAAATATAGATTAAGCGAACTAGCCTCTAAATCATATTCTTGCGCTTTTGGATTTGATGTTATATCTCCAAAAGTTAATCCGGGCTGCAAAAAATGGTAGTCATTTAAATTTGGGTTTTTGTTTGTCATTTTTTTAATTTTCTGCTTCCATTTTCATTCCATTGAGTTTTTTTGCTTTTTTAATTGCATCTTCTAGTCTTCCTTCTTGGTGGAATAGCCATCTAACATTCATTTCTAGGTCAGATTCTTTTTTAGAATTTAAAGCTAAAAAAATTGCATTTCTATTTTGATTTAGTGCAGTTAGTGCTTTAGGAGGAACCCATATATACATTTTATTTTTGTCATATTTTAAAGAAGCTTCTTTGCCACTTGAAAGTGTATTTTCAAATTCAAGATTTTGTGGAAGGCCGGACCATACTTCCCAATAGTTTGGACCTTTTATTTCTTCTTTTGTTGGCATATATAATAAGTAATCTTTTTCCATTTTATTTTTTATTTTAATCCTAAAGATTGTTTAAATATATTATAATTACTAATTAATTCTTCAAATTGTTTTCTTCCTTCACTTTGAAAGACTGAACTTTTGGCTTCCTCAGAAGTTTCTCTTAATAGCTTTGCAAGATTAAGTGCTCCTTCTCTAATATTATTAATATTGGGATTCTCTTTAGACTCTCCTGCTAATATGTTTAGAGCTATCTGTAGATTATCTTCAAGCCAATAAGCCTCGTTTCCTATTATAAGAGAATTGTATGCAGGAATTTCTTCTCCTGTACTTTCGCTATAAACCTTTCCAGTATAGAATATTCCTTTATGGGTTACTTGGTTTTTTGACATTCTAGCATCTAAGTAATCAACCGCGTTTTGTGAATTTTTCACTTGATTTATGTGTGTTATTCTTTCCATGTCTTTTCCCAGAAAATCAACATTTATAAATCTTTCTACTTTGTTATTACTTAAAAGAAGTATCTATTCGAAGAGGGAAATGTTTATAAAATTCTTCTTCTGAGGTTTTTGATGAAAGATTTTTTGAGGAAATTTGGAGCTGTTTCAGCAGCTTCTTTAATGCTTTATGCTTTATCCTGGAAAGAAAAAACAGAGATAAAATTTCCAATTCATATTTTCAAATGTAATTATTCTTTTTATCTTGCTAAGCAAGGCGAGAAAGTCAGAGATCTTTGGATTAATGAAGGCGGGGATGTTAAAGACAGCAATGGCTTCAAAAGCTTCTGCGTTTCAATTTATAAAAGGACAAAAGAGATTGAGGAATATCCCTCTCAGCACCTTTTCATGGACAACGATACTCTTGTTCTAGAATACGGAGGGTTTATTGAAGTGCCTGACTTAAATCTCAGCACCGGCAATAATTCTAGAATTGCTCTAGAAGATGTAATGGAAAGAATTGAAGAGTATCTGCCAAAATCAGATTAAAATGTGGCTTTTTCTTTGTAACCTATTCCTGGAATTTCCGGGATGTTTTGAGAGAAATATTCTTCTGGATTCCCATGTAGTTTTGATTCATTCCAGTGCTTTTTTTCTATGTAAGCTATGTCTATAACATCCCCCCATAAATTTAGGTCGCCTCCTGTATAAGGTCCCATGCCTAGTTTTGAATCTGCTTTAACATTGGCATCTTTTACTTGAAATAGATTGGTTTTGATGAAACTTCCGTTAGATGATTCAAATGGCAGGTATAATATATCTCTGTCTTTTTTGAAACCATATTCTTCCGACCATATTTTTCCTTTTACAAACCCAAGCATAAACAGCGGAAGATTTTTTTTATTTAATTCATGGTTTGTTCTTTTTATGAAATGCTCTGCAGCTCTTTCAACACTTCCGTAGATTTCCGGTATGTGAACATCAAAAATATACCCTCTTACGGGGATTTTTGCTTCAGGCCAATTTACAATTGCAATTATATTCGGCGAAGTCTCAAGCTTTCTTTCAAGTGTTATTAGCTCTGGCATTTTTTCTTCATGAGGAAATGGTTTTTAAGCCTTTGTGTTTTGGATGAATTATATATAAATTTTTATAAATTGATATTACTTAATTAGGTGATGAAACTTTTGTCGGCTTTAGTTTCATTTTGCGTTTTGTCGTGCTCTTCTTTTTCTATTATGAATTCTGGCTCCAGCAGTTACATTTATTCTCTGACTTATTTGGCCCGTAAAAATGAAAATATTCAAGATTTATATCTTTCTGAAGGCGGGAGCCTCAAAGATAAAAAAGGTTTTTTTGAATTTTCAAGATCTATTTATGATGAGACGCTTATTTCCGGCATTCCACTTGGTCACGTAAAGTGGGAGGGTGATTCTCTTGCAATCCTTGCTAATGGGCTTATAGAGGTTCGAGACTTGAATAAAGATGGAGTAATTGGCAAAAATAATGGATGGAATGACACAAAAGAAAAATATGAAAAGCCACCGTTTAGGAATTTGAAAGACATTTTTGAAAGTTCGCCTCAAAATCTGGCTTTAAATTAGATTTTTAATAAGGCTGATTAATATGGGAGAACTATTGTTTTTTTTGAATTAATTGCTTATCATGCAGTTACGCTTGAGTTTTTTTTGCTTTTTGCTTTGGCTGATTCTGCTCTGGAAAGATTTCTGCAAGAGGTTTGTGCCCTGCTTTTATGACTTTCATATTAATCTGGACTATTTCAGGAGAGATGACTTTTCCTCTTATAGTTTTTCTTAATCTAAGGCCTTTGGGTCTGTTTCTTGTGGGTTTTCTTTTTCCTTCGTGCTTTGGCTTTTTGTTCATGCCTTTTCCATAAGTAAGAAGAACTTTTTTTAGCGCAATTCCCTCAACTGTGCTTAAAGAAGGAAAGCCTGATTTGTCGCTTGCCCCTGTTATTTCAAGTTCATAGCCTGAAAGATCTCCTGTCAATTCTTTTCCCTCTATTTTTGAGCCGATTTCCTTTCCGTTAAGCTCTTCGCTTTCCAATTCGAGCTTGTAGGTTTTTCCTTCTTTAGTGGACATGTTTATTTTGAATGGCATAGATATAGAATGAGAAAATTGGTTTATAAAGATTTCCAGAGGGTTAGAGAAGAGATTTTATTTTTTTTACCATATACTTTAGCACGGAAATAGTTTAATACCCTAGTAATGGAGTTAAATCATGACAGCAGTTATAGGGATTAGAACTAATAAAGGACTTGAGTCAGTTGTCATTGGAGCAGATACTCAGATGTCATTTACAAAGAAAGATAGCGATGAAATTGTTGGCAAGAAGTCAGTCAGAAAAATTGTTCATGGAGAAAATTGGATTATGGCATTTGCAGGAAATATGGGAGATGAACTTTATAAATTTTATAAGAAGTTAGGCGGATCTAAAAGATATGGCTCAAGTGAAGAGATTGTAAACGGCATGATTTTTAATGCTGTGAAAAGATATGGTGAATGTAAAAAAAACCTAAGCAAATACGAAGGTCTTCATTTTGTGGAAGTTGCCCATTTAAATGCGTCTTTAATGAGGAGAGAAGGTTTTGAATTTAATGATATTCCTGAGTTCGTGCTGGCTATTTACTCAAAAGAGTCTGGTGTCGAATTATTTCATGTTGATGAATTAGGAAATTTAAATGAGCCCATTTACGAAGAGCTTGATTATGTGGCTATTGGATCAGGGTCTAAAAAGATTAATAATTACATAGAGGAGCTTATAGATAAAGAAGACGGGAGCCAGTTTCCTGTTGATATTGAGAGATCGATAAAAATTGCCAGAGGATCAGTGCACGCCGCCGCAGAGAGAGAAATTTATACTGGAGGAATTGATCTGGCTGTTTTGACTGAAAAAGGCGTGGATGATTATGGACCTCAGATAAAAGAAGCCTTAATTAAGGCAGAAGATAAGAAGTTTGATGAGATTGTAAGTATGTATAGGTCTGACCATGAGTAATTTTTTTACACGTATCTCATGTCTCTGCTGCAATAATTAATTTAAATACTTTCTGCATTGCTTGTTTTATGAATAATTGGTCTGCGACGCAGGTCGACGCTGCTAATTACTGCAAGAGAAGGTATTACCTTAGATATGTTCTTCACGAGCCGGATGAATATTTGTCCGTTTTTCTTAGAGGGACTGTTTTGCATGATTTGGTTGAGAATTTCTGGAAGAAATTGGGCAAGAAATATGATAACTCTGAAAGTTTTGCAGAGCATGGAAGGAAGCAATTCTGGAGAAATGTTATTGTTGCCGAAAAAGGAGAAAGAAAAGTTTCTTGGAGATTTGAGGGCGAGAGGTATGAATTTCAAAGGAGTATTGAGAGAACATGCTTGAATTTTTTCTCTACTGCAATAGAAGAGGGCCCTCCAATTTTCAGCGAGCTTGGGTTTAATGTTTCTTTAGGAAATAGAAGTTTTAAAGGAAGGATTGATGAAATAAGAAGAATTGGCGATAAGATTGTTATAAGAGACTACAAGTCAGGATTTCCTTTGATAGATTATGTTAAATCGCATAAAGATATGCAGCTTGCCCTTTATAATGCTGCGTTGAATGCTTTGATTATGTATAATTCTTCTATTTCTGATAAATTAGGCTTCTCTTCTGAAGAGAGAAAAATTTTAAAGGAAAGAGGCTCTTACATAAATCCTGATTTTGAGATGCAGTTTTTTATGTTTGGAGCTTTGGATGATAGAAAGAGAGAAAGGCAGCAAGTTATTTATCCCTCTAACAGGAAAGAGAGCGACTTTTCTACGCTTTTACAAATGATTAAATCAACGGAACAAGCTGTTTTGTCAGGCAATGTTGTGCCGGAATGGGGTAGGAAATGCGCTGATTGCGGAGTTAAATACGCGTGCATCAAAAGAGCAGAGGCTGAAGCTCTTCTTCCTAATGTTGACCAGAAAGGCCAGATGATGTTTGAATTTGCTTCTCCGAAAGTTGTCCAGAAAACAAAGCAAGAAGTTAAGCTAGAGCAGAAAATGGCTGCTAAGCAACAGACAAGACTAAGGCTTAGAAGAAGTTTAAAGGTGAAAGATTCTCAAGAATTATTTTAAAGTATTCTTCTGCCATTTTTACTCCAATAAATTTGCAGCTTCATCAAGCGCCGCAAAATCATCGCTAGATTCCTGAAGGGTATTGTAATCTGCTTCATCAACATCTGGGAGATTTTTTTCTTCTTGACCTTGAGGATTACCTGCTGTTCCTTTTCCGTTTAAAGCAATTATTAGAACAACTGCTACTACAATAAATCCTGCAATTATCCATAAAACAGCTTTTTTATTCATCTTGTATTGACCTCTCCCACATTGATTTTAATTCCCTTAGCTCTATTCTGATTAGTGTTTTTGGCTTGTCTTCTAAAATAATTCTTTTTATTCTAACTATCTTATCTATTATTGTTGCAGCTTCTAAGTCTGTTATTTTCCCTTCCTCGTTTGCTTTTTCAGCTCTTTCCTGCAGATTGTAAAGGACAAGTATCATATAATGCCTTACTTTGTCGCTGGCGTCTGTTTTGCTCTGGGAGCGGTTTAATTCCTGTTCTACTTTTGATTGTGTGAAGTTTGCGACCATTTTGAAGCACCTATCTTTTCTTTCTCCTTCCATCCTGTAGCAGGCTGCTGATCTTACGTAAAGGGCTGTGCAAAGGCCTTCATTTCTCAGCCCGGTGCAGGCCTCTTCAGATATAGAAAAGTTCTGCAATTCTGTTCTGTTTTGAAGTCTGCATAAAATTCTGTCTTTTCTGTTTGGGATAGCATTACATCCTGTTTTGTTTTCCGGGACTATTTGATTGTCTTGAGTGGATCCTGCGCAATTTAATTCTGCATAACTTACAAGGGCTTCATTTTGGAAATTATTAATCCAAGTTTGTTCTTCTCCTTCAGGAATTTCTATTTTCATAGCTTTTAATAATGGGTCTGCCCAAGCATTTGGTCCTGAAAATACGCTTGAATAAGAAAGGGATTTGCTTTCAATTAAGCTTTCTGCTTCTTCTCTTGTAACATTCTCATCAAATCCTACAATAATTTCTCCTTTTGCATAATTACTACATTGATTTGTGTTGTTGGATTCACTGCTATTATTTCCTGAGAATTGTGTGCTTCCGCCAACCGCAGTTGCAAGTAAAGAGAGTATCAAGGTTAAAAGTATGCAGATCGATAATAAATGAATGTTTTTTTGTTTCACTTTTCAAATTCGGATAATTTAATCTTCTTCAATGTCATTGCCCATAAATCCCCACCAAGGGCTGTTAATTTCTGTTTCGCCTGTTTCAGAGTTTACACGAGCCTCTATTTTTTCCCTGACTTTAAGCATCCAAAATAATCTTGATTCTTTTTTTGCTTTTACTTTATAATTTCCATCATTTTCAAGCTCTATTTCTGTCCCGCTTTCCTCAATTTTTGATTTTGTTTTTTCTTTTAGCTTAATTCTAATTTCATCAGGATGAATCTTTATCTCTCTTATCCTTCCGCCGGTAAAGTTTCCTATAAGCGTTCCGTTCTCGTTGTATATTGTCACATTTGTCGTCATGTTGACTCCCCTTATCTGGATTATTATATTTCCAGAATTTCCTGCGAAGATTGTCATTTCTCTTCCTCCTCCTTCAAGAGGGCATTTTATTGTCCTTCCCTCGCATCTGCATCCTTCAAGGCATTCAACACCTGTTTTTTCTTCGAATTTTATTCTTTGCTTCTCTCTTTTATCTTCTTTGCAGAAAGAGTCGTTTACTATTTCTCTTGATTTTTTTATCTCGTTTTTGGAGCAATCTTTAGCATCTTTAAAATCATATTCAATTTCTGTTCTGTTGTTATCTTCTGTTTTTGTTATCATGCAGCACACTTTATTTTCTTTTCCATCTTTTCTTTCACACATTTTAGATTCTTTTGGCTTTTCCCCTGTGCAGTTGTTGGTGTTTGTGCAGGTTCTTGTTTGAGTTTTATTAATACATCCTGACCATTTTGAACACTGCCACTCACACCCGTCTTCAGTTTCATTGTCATCACCATCTGTTTCATTTTCATCGTCGTCTAATGTACAGAAGCCGTTTTCACACTCATATCCTAACTGGCAGCTATCATCATTTGTGCATGTAACATTCAATGTTTGGTTGTTATCTGTGCTGTTGTTATTGCTTTCATTGTTGCCAGAATCATTTTCCTCTGCAAGTATGAATCCTGCTATAATTACAACTGATAAAACAAGAAACACTGAGAATTTCAGCCCTTTTTCCATTTTTTATACAATGAATAGGGGTTTTTAAGTTTTTAGGAACATTTAGTTAAGCTTAAAAAGGTTTTATATGCCTTATTTGAGTGATAGACAAACATTTTAGAGTAAATTTTGATTATGGGTGGCATAAATATTCCATGGCCTTGAGAAAAACTGCTTCGGAAGTTATTGAAGCCTTCAAAGAATCAGAATTAGAGGATAATTTTTCTAAATGGTATTTCCTTTCAATGCCTGGAGAAGGGGAATCTCCAATACATTTTGTGCTGAGAAATACTTTAAAATCTTATGCAACAGATTCCTTAGCCAGCAAATCTGAATTAATGGTTTTGTGTTCATTAGGATGGCTGGGATGGTATTCTGGAAAAGTTCCTTTTTTAAGGCAGATAATAAGGTCTGATTCGTTTTCTACTGAATTATATCTTGGACAGAAAAATAATGTGCATGCATATAAAGATGAAAGCGTGAAAGGAGAAGGATTTGGAAATGATAGAATTAGGCATAGTATTTCTAGTTTTTCAAGATCAATGAATTTAGATATAGATTTTGGTTTTGAAAATAATGAAAAAAGAAATTGGTTTTATCAGATTAATGTTTTTAGTGAAGATTTGCTTTCACAAGCAGAGCGAGTATATAATATTATGGAAAAAGCAAGATAGATTTTAAGTTTTTATGTTGAATAAAATTATGGAAATTTTTAAAAAGAACTTTTGTGTCAAATTTTTATGAATGAGATTCAGATAGTAAGGAATGGATCTTGGCTGAGGGCAAAAGTTAAGGTTAATCTTAATGAAGGGATTGGGCTTGAGGATTCACTTAACTTGAAGAGAATCTTAAATAAGTGCCAGACTTACATACATTCAGGAGATTCTATTTTTCCAATTAATTTAGGTCCCGCTTATCTTACAAAAGATAGGATGCTGGGAATTGGCGCAACTTACCAAGTTAAGCAAGGGACAAGTGTTGAAGTTGTTGCTAGAACAGGTCGAGATTCTCGAAGAAAGATTAGAGAAGCTTGTAATTATCTTTCTTCTAATGGCTCTCAGAGGAAATCTAATTTAGATAATGGACTTAGAAGGTCTCTTGTTTATTTTTAAATTTCCCAATCAACTTTTTATTTCTTAAGAACTAATCTCAAATTTAAATGGGAGCGATAGTCTTATTTCTTCTAGATTTTCTGTTCTTCTCTTGAAATTAAACACTGCAATGCCTTTTATCTCTTTGGTTTCTTTATTTACTATCTGAAATACACCATTTCCAATATTATCAAAATAGCAATTAGAAATATCTCCGTTAGTTATCTCTAAAAAGTCTCCCTCTTCATCATAATAAATATTCATGTTTTCCATTTTTCTCCAGTTATTTTATTTGTAAAAAATGATGTGATCACAAATCCATTTCCATTTACATCCCCCAGTCAGCTTTTTCTTTTCTCTTGATTTCCGCTATTTCCTGAAGAGCCTGGAGCTCTCTGCCTGACAAAAGATCTTTGTTTTTCTTGAAATTTCTGAATTGGCTTTCTCCGAGGTCTGAATATAGGAAGCTCTTGGACTTGAGCTCTCTCTCATAATTCATTCCTGGAATTGATATTGCCACTTCCATTCTCTCTGTCGCTTCATGCACCGATTTGTTTTCAGATTGAATGTTTTTTATTCTTCCTGCTTTTCCATTGTTTTCATTTATAAGATGAAGGTCTGAGATTAGTTTTCCCGCTTCTACTCTTACGCCAAAAATTGCTGGTTTCGTGTTTCTGAAAATATGCTGATGAAGAATACAAAGCTTGCATATCGCTGTCAATCCCATAAGCCTTTTTTTCTCTATTTCCTTTGCTTTTTCGTTTCTGAATTCTTCTAGTTTTTCAATTAGCTTGTAAATAACCTCTTCCGTCAAAATTTTTACTCTAGAAGGAATATCTGCATCATCTTCAAGTTTGACATTAAACCCTACAATCACTGCATCCAGCTCGCTTATTTCAAGGTTTGCTTTTGCCGACACCAAATCAGATTTGTTTATGTCGCCGATTTCGGCTTTAAGAACCTGAATATGGCTTTGCTTTAACAAAGTTAGAAGCGCCTCGAGGCTTCCCAGAGAATCTGCTTTTGCAATTATGCCTTGCTTGTCCGTTTTTATAGATTCTGTAAGCTCTTTTTTGAACGTTCTTTCAATATCTTCTTTGTTATTTTTGAAAGCTATGAAAGGCATTCCAGGCAAAACTTCAAGTTTCTCAGTAAATTGCATTCTTAATCCTGTTGATGCTGTCACTTTATCTTTTGGCTTGAATTTTGGATGCAAAGGCTCTATTTCTTCAAGAATTCTTATTCCCGTTATTATTGCTTTTCCCTTAAGATCAGCAACTGCTATTTTATCGTTTTTTCCCAGCTCTCCATCGTAGAGTATTGCCTCTGCATAATTGATATCTTTTTGTTTTTTTATTTCAAGAATAACGCCTTTAGCTTCTTTTCCTATTTTTAATTTTTCTCCAAGATATTTCTGGCTTAGACCGCACAGCATCATTATTAGCTCTTGAATTCCTTCTTTAGTTCTTGCTGAACACGGGACTATTGCTATCTTGTGAGTGAAGTCCTGAATATTATAAAATAAATCCGCATCAAAGCCGTATGCGTTTAGCGATCCAATAATAGTCAAATAACGCTCATCAAAAACTTGTTTTATTCTTTGTGGCTGCGTTTCTATACTCTTTTTTAATTCTAACCCTTGACTGACCCCATTTTTCCACCCAGAAATGTTGTCTATTTTATTTAAGGCTATTAAAAAAGGGACTTTGTTTATTTTAAGAATTTGTATTACTTCTGCTGTTTGGGGCTTTATACCTTCATTGATATCTATTACAAGTATTGCCAAATCCGCCAAACTTCCCCCTCTTTTTCTTAAATTTGTGAATGCGGCATGGCCAGGAGTGTCTATAAGCAAAAATCCTGGAATGCTTAATTTTATTTTTGATTTTTCAATTAAAGGACAGGCTTTTTTAAGCTGGCTTAAAGGGTATGATGTGAATGAAATTTTTTGAGTTATTCCCCCTTTTTCTCCTTCTTGAATAGAGCTGTCTCTAAGGCAGTCGAGAATTGATGTTTTTCCGTGGTCAACATGTCCGCAAATGGTTATGATTGGCTGGCGGATTTTCGCTTCCATTAAAAAACGAGGAAAACAGAGAATTAAAATGTTTTGGATTTTGGCATTTTCGCTTAGAAATACAACGTAAGATTTTTTAATTAATAATGCACAGAAAGGACAACATCTGTGTTTAGAGGATTGATTCTTGCCAGCCAATTTGTGTGGCTTATATAAAAATCTGACTTTTTCAGCCAGGTTCTTTTGCCATCATGTTCTGGCTTTTTTTCAACAATTACTTCAAGGTCTTTATTGCTGATTATATTAAATATTTCAGCTAAGCTCATTGCTCTTTCTATTTTTTCTTTGACTATGTAATCCATTGTTAGCAGTGCGAATTGTTTTTTTTAACTTTTACAGATTTCAAATCCATCTCATAAGAATTGCGAGACCGACCAAGAATAATAAAATTCCTGCTACGAGGTGGAGAGTTTTTACGTGCTTATCTTTCCAGCCCGTGACATCTTCTATTCTTGCAGCTCCGAAATAGATTATAAGCGTTATTACAATCATCGGCAGAACAAAAACCAAATTGTAATACAAAAGCCAAGGGAGTGCTTTGAGAATTCCTAGCTCTGCTAAAAGCCCTGATGCAATTAAGTAAGGGCCCATTGTGCAAGGAAGCAGAAACAAAGTCAGGATAAAGCCGATTACAAAAGCTCCTCCAGGCGATGTGATTTTTTCAGCCATTCTTTTTGCTTTTGGTCTTAAGAAAATCGGCATTTCTGTTGTAAAGCTGCCTTTTTTATAATGAAAGAAATCCTTTATCTGCAGAGCTCCTATAATCATTGTCAAAATTGCCAAACCATTGTAAATATAAAAAGAATTTTCTCTTAGAATTTGAGCGAATATTTTGAAGAACTGGACTATTATCAATCCGTAAACTAAATAGCCTATGAAGACTGCAGAAACAAAGGCTGCGCCGGCATAAAGAACCTTTTTTTTGTTTCCGGGGTTTTTGACAAGTATAGCCATCAAAACCATTGCAAGAATTGCAATTTCACATGGATTTATAGAATCTGCAAGGGCGAGAGTGGTTATTTGCAAAAAGTTTGCCATGATTTACTGAAGAAAATTGTGTTTTTAAAGATTGACTCGTTTGTGCTGTTACTTGTATTTTGTAGAAGATTTAAATAAGAGGGCAATATTAAATAGTAATGAATCTATCAATGCTAGCAGGGGCAATAATATTTATAATAATAATAACTATAATAGTAAACAAGATAAAAAGAAAGAAAAAATAATAATTCTAAAAGATTTCGGAAAAGGAATATACTGGAAAGCTAATTTCGCGAATAATTTGGGAGAAGTTTAGATAGATTTGTTTTACGTAAAGTACTTTCAACACCTAGTCAGCTTTTTAAGCTTGTCAATTTTCTGGATGCCAGTGTGCCTTTCTCCATTGATTTCCCATGTTGGTGTTGCAGTGATGTTTTCGCATTTTCCGCCTTCAAAGAAGCAGTCTACTTTATTGAGATACTTCTTGTTTTCCCCGAACATATCTTCTTGTGTTTTGCAGTGAGGGCATCCAAGCTGGACATAAAGAATTGAATTTTCTCCAATGCATTTTGCAAGCTCTTCAGAAGTTGTGTTTTCCGGCTTGTTTGAAACAAGAAGAGCTGCTATTATGATTACTGCAGCAATTGCCCATGTTACCCAGGAAGATTTTTTCATTTTAAAAACCTACGGTTTTTGATCCCTCAAGCTGAGAGAACCTCCAGCGGGTTCTTCACAACTCCAGCAACCTTTATTGCCTCTGAGAGAAGTTTATTCACCTTTATTAATAGCTCAATAGTTCTTTTAAATGTTTTTGTGAAATTAGTTTCAATTTGTATGGAAATATTAATAGTTTTAGGAAGTTTTTATTTAATCACGAACAAGAAAGCGATAAAAATATTCTCCAAATTTTGCCGGCAAACCTTTAACATAATTAATCAAGCTTGTTTCTTCGTGAAATAGTTGATATAATGTTGGAGTTTCTATGTAATCGCTTTCAACTTGATGATTTTTAATGTTGGATTTCAGGTTTTGCATTTTAGAAACTTGGAGTGAAAGCGCATCCTAAAGCTTCCCCAAACTCCCCTAAATTTTTATTAATTTGCTTTCCGTGTGAAGTTAATTCACCATCAATGAGATAAGGAGTATTGCTTCCCATCAATGTTGTAATATCATGAGTGGATTTTATTTCTCCTTCTGATGAAGAATATTCAAAATTTACTACATAGTGCAGGTATCTAGTGTCTCCTACAAGAAGATTAATGTCTCTAATCTTTACTCCTGAATTATATCTTTCTCTTAAAAATTCAAGCATACTCTCATTTAGCTTTTGGTCTAATACTATTTTAATAATCAGGAAGATCCTCTTTTCCTAATGTTTTTTGAGGCTTGGATGCTTTAGGAGTCTTTGGCGTTTCAGAGCCATCACTTTTTAAGTCTTCTAAATCTATTGAGTTGATCATTTCTCTGAATTTTAAAAAATGGTCTGCCGGAATTCTTGTTCCAGATTTTGTGAAGCCAGTGTAACGTTCTGAAGTAGTAAACTCCCTTATAGTTATTCCAACTTTTCCGCCAAAATCATCTACTCTTATGACAATGTCCGTTTGATCGTTTTTTTGTATTTTTCCTATGTCTTTTTCCATGTTAAAACCTACGGTTTTAGATCCCTCAAGCGATTTTCTTTAATTGACTCTGAGGAAAATCTTTTAACCTTGTTAAAGCTAAAAATTTGGAATATTTAAAGTTATTTGTTATTTATGGTATGTTTTATTTTATTACACATATATTTTTATACTATTTTATTCTATTATTTTGTATGGCAAAAAATTATCAAAATAGAAAAAAGGTTTTTAGGTCTGTAGAGGAAGTTATGGCTTATTACTTTCCAAGATATGTTCAAGAAAGGATTGAAGAAGATTCTAAAGAAAGAGGAGTATTTGATTATGATGAATCTGCTAGAGAGGCAGGGAAAAAACTTGCTGAAAGACTTCTAAAGGGACTTCGTAAAAGTCTCTCTGGAAAAAAATTGGAAAAAGTTGCCAGTGTTTAATATTTAGGTTTTTCTTTTTTGAAATAGGCTTGTAATCAAATATGAAGCCCAGAAGACTATTAGCCATGTGCTTATTAATCCTAATAAACCATGCATGATTGAGCAAGGTCCAGGCACACATGTTCTAAACCTAAAAAATCAGTAATAAAAAAGCCCTGATAAAAGTCCAATGATTAATGAAATATAATTTTTTAGCTTTGTAGATTTAAAATTCATTTTACATAACACTGGCTTTCAAAATAACAACGTCTACCAAAGGCTTATCATTCGAATCTGTTGCGACTTTTGATATTGCATCAACAACATCTATTCCTTCAACAACTTCTCCAAATGCCGGGTGCTTTGTGTCTAAGAAATTATTGTTTACTGTGTTTATAAAAAATTGGCTTGAGCCTGTGTTTGGTCCTGCGTTTGCCATTGAGATTGTTCCTCTGTTATTTTTGTTTCCTCCAGTGTGCGTGAATTCATCTTTTATGTTGAGGATTTTTGAATCGCCGTAGCCTGTTCCTGTTGGGTCTCCTCCCTGAAGCATGAAACTATCAATTACTCTATGAAAGATAACTCCATTATAAGTTCCTTTCTCAACAAGACTTTTGAAATTTCCTGTTGTGATAGGCATGTCATCATAAAGCTGGATTATAATGTTTCCTTTGTTAGTTTCGAGCTTGATTTTTGTCATTTTATTGTCAGCAGTTGTCTGCCCTGTTAATGATCCTTTTCCGAAAACGAAAAATGCTATAAGCAGTATTACAGCAATAGCAAGTATTGCGCTGAATTTCATATAATTTTGTGATATTGATAGTATATAAATTTTTATAAACAAAAACTTACCTGTGTTTTTATGGAAGAATCAGAGTTAATTAAATTGATAGCTGAAAAATGCACCCCTGAATTAATTATTGATTTTAGGGTTTTTATTGAAAGGCATCCGTATATTTATGATTTAATTAGAAGTTACAGTCCAGGGAAATCAGAAGAAATTTTTGACAAAGCTTATGAGATTGCTGAGAAGTCAGGGCAAATTGTTTAATCCTTCATTTCTATTTTTATATTTATGTTCTTAGGGATTCTCATCCTCATGATATGATGCAGAACTTTCTCGCTTGCTGGCAGGTCAATAAGCCTTTTGTGGATTCGCATTTCAAACCTGTCAAAAGTTGCTGTTCCGTTTCCACATGGAGATTTTCTTGTCGTGATTTTCAATTTTTTTGTAGGCAGTGGAACAGGTCCTGAAATTAGTATTCCTGATTTTTGCGCTATGTCTTTTATAGAATTGCAAATATCGTTGAGCATCTTCACATCTGTGCTGTTTAGCTTAATACGAACCTTGGACATATAATAGGGTCTTGAAATTAGTTTAAAAACCTTTCTTACTCTTTGGCTTAGTTGAGGGATTAAATGAACTAATCCTTACTATTTTTCTTTTCTCGGCTTTTAGACGAAGGACAGAAAAATCACATCTTCTATTCTATTTTTTCTTTTCTGATTTCTTCCATGCCAAATGCCCGGAGAACTAAATCTATTATTCTTAGGATTATCTCTAGGGAGATTATAAATAATAAGTAGATTGTTATATTATTAAACAGCTGCGGGAGCTGTGTTATTTGCGAGATTATTCTTTCAAAATCCAGGATTTCAAGCTTAGAAACTTGTATGGCTAATAGAGTTAATGGAAAAAGTTTTGTAACTTCCTTGGCAAGAGTTTGGCCGTATTTTGGAATATAGGAGATCATTCTTATTGCTCCCAATATTGTTGCTGATGCAATAAGAATGTTGTTTATGTCCGTGCTTTCTGTCAATAATATAAGGAATATTGTGAAAACTATAAACCAGAAGAATATAAGAAAAGGAAGGATGACTACATACTCTAGGAAGTATAATGCTCCTTTCAAGAAATTAAACAATACTGGATGCTCTGTCTTATTGTATTGATTTAAATTTAGTTCAAATATGTTCTTGTGTGATATAAACTTGTGGAATTTCCATATGAAAACACAGTAAATTACTATTAAAACTATTAGCAAGAAGAGATTTACAATTTGCTGGCCCCAAGTGGGAAGAGAAGATATAACTGACTGGTATCCTTCGAGAATATTTTTGCTTACCATCTCAGCTAGACTCATTTTTGACCGAAGTTAATGAAGTTTTTAAGGGTTTTGAGCTTGCAATAGAAATTTATTTAAATGATTGATTTTTACTTTGTGAAGGGGATTGGAAGATGGAGCGGAAAACAATGAGGGATTTTGTTATTTAGGCAATCCTCATAGCCCAGGAGGAAGTTTCATGAATTTTAGTTTTTACTTTTCCAGTTGAGAAAAGAGATAGTCTGGGAAATAAATCAAATGCAGGTGTTAATAATTATGATTCAGATCATCCGAGATTTAGGGATGTTCTTAAAGGAAGAGTGGATATTGTTGAGTATATTATTCTCGGCGTCAGAAATGTTATAGGAATGAATTAAATAAATATTTAAAGTTTGATGATTGTTAAAGCATATGAGCTTGGATAATTCGTTAGTGGATTCTTTGGCGAGTGATTTAACAAAGATTATAGGTGTTGGAAGTATTATGTTAGGAACAGTGAGCTTGAGTGCGGGAATTTATTTTGCCTATAAGGACAGAGAAAGCTATAAAATAGTTTTTAATTATGTTGTTTCTGGAATGAAAGATTTCTTTAAGAAAATTGAATAAATTTAAATATGATTTCTTCTTAGTTGAATTATGATTGATATCAAGCTTATTCGAGAGAATCCTAATCTAGTCAAGGAAAATATAAATAAAAAATTCCAGCAAGATAAACTAAAGCTTGTTGATGAGGTATTGAGGCTGGATGAAGAATGGAGGAAGATTAAGTATCAGGAGGATTCTTTGAGAAGCGAGAGAAATAAGGTTTCTTTGAAAATTAACGAGCTTAAGAAAGCAAAGAAAGATGCAGGCCATGAGCTCAAAAAGGCAAAGGAAATTCCCGGGAAGATTGCAGAGCTTGAAGAAAAGAGAAAAAAGCTGGAAGACGAAATAAAAGAAATTATGTTCAAAATCCCAAACATAATCCATAAAAGTGTTCCAATTGGAAAGGATGCTTCGCAGAATAAAGTTGTGAAAGTTTATGGAAGCGCGAAAAAAGCAAAAGTCAAGAGTCATGTTGAAATTGGAGAAGAGCTTGGAGTCCTGGATTTTGACAATTCTGCAAGTGTTGCCGGCAAAGGATTTTATTTTATGAAGGGCGATTTAGCTTTGCTGAATATGGCCTTGATTAATTATGCAAGGGATTTTATGATTGAAAAAAAATTTGAATATATTGAGCCTCCTTTAATGATAAGAAAAGAAATTCTTGACGGCGTTTATTCAAATTCTGAAATCGAGCAGATGGCTTACAAGATTGAAGGCGAGGATTTGTATCTTATTGCAACTTCAGAGCATCCTTTGATAGGCCAGTTTATAGGCAAGACTCTTTTGAAAAAAGATGTTCCTATTCTGCAGACAGCTTATTCCATGTGTTTCAGGAAGGAAATTGGAAGCCACGGAATTGATGAGAAGGGAATTTTCAGGACACATCAATTCAACAAGCAGGAGATGATTGTTATATGCGATTCTTCCGACTCTTATACATGGTTTGAAAATATGATGAAGATGAGTGTTGAATTGTTTAAGAAGCTTGAGATTCCTTTCAGAGTTATTGAAATATGTTCTGGAGATCTTGGAGATTTGAAATCAAAGCAGTATGATTTTGAAGCTTGGAGTCCTAAGAGAGGGGAGTATTTTGAAATAACATCTCTTTCGAATTTAGAGTCTGCACAGGCAAGAAGGCTTGACATAAGAATTGATTCCGGCAAAGAAAGGTATTTTGCACATACCTTGAATAATACTGTTATAGCAACTTCAAGAGTTCTTGTTGCCATGCTTGAGAATTTCCAGCAGAAGAATGGCAGTGTGAAAATTCCCAAAGTTTTGTGGAATTATACAGGATTTAAGAAGATTGAGATAAAGAAGGAGAAAGAGAAGAAGGTTGTTGGAAAAGTGTAATAGTTTTTTATCGTAACCTTTAAATTCTCCTTTACCTTGTTTTATTTATGCCAAAGAGAAAGAGGTCTAAGGGAAAATCTGCTGTGAGAAGTAAGAAGGGTTTCTTTGAAAAGTATCTTACTCTAGACTGGAAAGAGGCTTATCTTATCTTGATTTTGTGGTTTTTGTTTATTGTTCTTCATAACCTTATAAATGCTATTTTTAGAATTCAGGAAGAAGTGCTTGTTGTTTTTTACAAATGGATTATTCCTGTTTTCTTTTTGATTGCTTTGCTTTATACTATTTCTAAGAGGAAGAAGGTTTGATTTTTAATCCAGATTTTCTTTCTAGTAACCTTTAAAAACAATTTTTTATATACTATTTCGTGCCTACGTGGTCTAACGGCTATGACTCATCCCTGTCGATGAGAAGAACCTACGGTTCTCCCTCACTCTCTCCCTTTAAGGAGAAGATTGGAAAGAACAAAATATGGCTCTAATCATCAGAACGGATGTAACCCGGGTTCGACTCCCGGCGTGGGCGTAACTACTTTTAGGAATAATCGAGGGGTGTACAAGTTTACTACAGGTTCCTTAAAAGCCGTAGTAAATTCCCTTAGCTATGAAAATAGATCCATATAAACACAAAGAAAGATGGGAAAAATGGAAAGAGGCTGTTAGAAATGGCATTCCAGAAATAAGTCAAGCTAATTCTGATATTCTTCTTAAATATCTTCAGGATATGGAGTATGGAATTAATATTAGCTCTATGAACACAAAGGGATCTCGAAGTTTCATAAGGCTTAACACATTAAGAGAGAAAATGTTGTTTTTTGCTAAAAGATTCAAAATAGTTTATGGATTAGATAACCTAACAGAAGTTAATGAAGACCAATTATGCTTATTTTTTTCTAGGGTTAGGAATGGTGAGATTAAGAGACAGGACGGGAAAGAATATGCCTCTATTTCAGACTTTGTTAAGGTTTTCAAGGCATTCTGGCACTGGCATCAGAAAGTAAGTAAAAAGAAGGGAATTGAAATTAAAGACATAACTTTAGATCTCGATGCACGGCAAGAAAAACCAGACTGGGTTTATCTTACAGAAGACCAGGTTAAAAGATTGTGCAGTAAGGCTAAGTCTGAATACAAAGTTTTGATAATGTTCTTATACGATACTGGAATTAGATCTCCAACAGAACTAATTAATGTAAGAGTTTCTGATCTTTATAATGATTGTAAAGAATTACACATTAGGGAAGAAATAAGCAAGACATTTGGAAGAAAAATCAAATTAATGCTTTGTTCTAGTTTGCTTAACGATTATATAAAAGAAAAAAACCTAAAACCTAATGACCAACTCTTTAATATCAAACCTTATAGTGTTAATAAATATCTGAAAACATTAGCTGTAAGAATCTTTGGAGACTCAAAAAGTTTAGCAGGTAAGAAATATTCTGAGCTAACTATGTATGATTTTAGGCATTGTTCTTGTTGTTATTGGCTTCCCAGATATAAGTCTGAATCGGCTCTTAAATACAGATTTGGGTGGAAAGGTTCTGATAAAATTCATTATTATTCTGAGCTTCTTGGAATGAAAGATACAATTGCTCAAGAAGATCTTTTGATTGATACAACAAAAACAGACATCGAAAAAGAATTGGAAGGCACTAAAAAGGAAAATATTCTAATGCAAGAAAGAATGAGGAGTATGGAAGAACAAATGAAGAAGATTTTGGAAGTTGTTAATGGGATGGTTGAGAAGGTTAAGAATTAAGACATTTTAATTAACATATTCTTTAATTTTATCAGAGTCAAAAATTTTATCAATGTATTTCATTGGTTGATTCTTTTTGAAGAAAGGTTCATATGCAAAGATTTTTGAGGGTTCCTTTTCATCCTTTATTTCTTCATTCCAAATATCGTTTATAATTTGGCAAGCTATTGGATAAAAACAGTCTATTTCCTCATAATTTTCTTTTATCAAATCAATTTTTTTATAAACAGCAATCTCATGTAAAACATATAAAATCCAATATGAACTATATAACAATGGCCCATTTCTTTTATATTTATCTACATCAATATTATCTTTATCGAAAATTTCGGCTCTTAATCTAGATTTTTTATTTTCAATATTATTAAATAAAAAGAAAGGCAATAAAATTTTATTGGCAGTTATAGCATCATCAAATATTTCTTCATACTTTTCCGCAAATATTAATCTTTTTTTATCTTTTGCTTCAGAAGGCATTTTATGATAAAAGGCCATTAATACTTGCCCAACCTTTTCTGCATCTAATCTTTTATTCTTGGGCTTATTCGAGTATTGTCCTTTTTTCCTTTCATAATAATAATTTATTGCTTCAAACTCTTTTTCTAATTTAATTTGATTATAATCTATTGACCGAATATCTCTTGTATTCACGGGATTTTGGCTATTAGTATACTCTGCGATATTAGTACTTAATTCTTTATTTCTAGTTTCATAAATTCTGCAAAGAATAGTCATATTTTCAAATTTACTTGGGTCCTCTTGAAACGCTTCGAATAAAGCATGAATTGTTTGACTGCCATTTACTATTTGTAGTCCTGATAAGATTATAATTGGAGAACGTCTATTTCCACCAGGATACTCAAAATTTTCACAAGTTATAGTTATTCCGTTATTATAATAAAATAATCTGTGACCTTCACCTGACAGGGCAGTATTTTTAATATTTTTATTTATTTTTGATCTTTGTTTTAAGTAAATTCTAACATTATCTTCAAAAGCATCATTTAAAATATGGCAGTTTTTTAAGAGATTATAATCCTTTAAACAAGAATCGTTTCTAAAATCCTCATTATCAATACAAATTCGTAATAAATCCATAACATCAACATTAACAATTAATGCCTTAACATCCCCATCCGACCTTTCAAAAAATTGTTTATCTATGGCAGGGATATTTGCATTTACTTTAATCTTTCCTTTTTTTGTTAGTAAATTTACTAATTCATCCATTAGATGATATTTTATTTCAAAATTACTATTTTTATGAACCTCTCTTTCAAATCTCCTTTTTTCTTGTTCTTCAAACGGGAAATATTGATTAGAACAGATATGGATAACAAAATCTGGATTTTCTGTATTAAATATTTCCCAAATAGAATTCATTTTACTAGCTAAAAGGGGACTAATTTCCTGAAGATATTTTTTATCTTGAGACATTAGGGCATTAAGAAATCCAAGGATTTTATCTATTTCATTTGCAGGGAAATTTGATTTAGTTTTCTCAAAAGTTTCTACATATTTAAAATTAAATAGGTGTATCTTATTCTTAATTTCTGTTTGTTCGATATGAATAGCATCGATGCCTCTATCATGTCCAGAGATTTTTCCAGATTCAATCAAAAACAATGAATCTGTGATCGTTTCTTTAATTTCATCTTCTTGTAAATTGAATAATAAATCTAAGACATAAAAATATAAAGCAGAAGTTTTTGTATTTAAATTTAAATCATTTTTAATAGTTTAGCAAGAAATCCGCATAGTTTAATGTGCGGATGAATTGCGT
>JBBSXA010000037.1:8734-48152 GCA_038045985.1 Nanobdellota archaeon | reverse complement strand
TTTTATGGATCCAACAAGCAGAACTCTTGATGAGATTGATGAAGCCAGAGAGAAAGAAGACTTGAAAAAATTGGAAGCTATATTTTTTGTCAGCGGAAGATTTTTGACAATGCAGGATCTTATTAGCCTGAGTGATTTAAATCCCATTATTCTTTCTGATCTTATAGAAAAATTGAAGGAGAAGCATGGAGAAAACAGCGCTTTAAGGATTGTTGACAAAGAAAATATGTGGAAAATGGATGTCAAGCCGGAGTATTCTGATATAATAAATAGACTGGCTACGGGCAAGTCTGAATTTTCAAAGGCAGAGCAGGAGACTCTTGCAATTATCTCTTACAAACAGCCTATAAAACAATCTGTTATGGTCAAGATAAGAGGAAACAAGGCTTATGATCATGTCAAGAAGTTTGTCGATCTTGGCCTTATAAAGAAGAAGAAAATGGGGCATACTAATGAACTTTCCTTGAGCGATGAGTTTTATGATTATTTCAGTGTTGAAGATGAACCTTTTGAAAAAAGGTTCCCAAAAACGGACTCCGAGAATTCTGTCCAGAGTGAACCTTTCAGAAAGGTTTCCAAACCAGAACTTAGAAATAGTAGCGGTGATGCGGAGGAGGATTAGATGGATTGGGTGATTGGGCTTTATGTCTTTATGTTCTTTTTCGGAATTTATTTTCTTTTGATGTTCATCCTCTTATACAGAAAAAACAAAGCAGTTCTTTATAATTATCCTAAACCTAAAGAATTTTTTCCTATAACAATTATCGTTCCTGTTTATAATGAAGGGAAGGAGATTCAGAGAACTCTTCAATCTGTTGTTGATTTAGAATATCCTAGCGGAAAAAAACACATTGTTGTTGTGGATGATTGCAGTACTGACGACTCTTATAGTATAATAAAAAAATTTGCAAAAAAACATTCTAATATGGTTGTTGTTCAGACTCTTAAAAATACAGGAAATGCTGCTGGTTCAAAAAATTACGGGTTGAAGCTTGCAAAAACCCCTTTAGTTGGTTTTGTAGATTCCGATTCTTTGCCGAATAAAGATTCTTTAATAAAGATGGTTGGTTATTTTGAGGATGATGAAAAAGTTGCAGCTGTAACCTCTAGAGTTTGGGTTCAAAATAATAGCAAGAATTTTATTGAGAAGTTCCAGGATTTTGATTATATTGTTATTGCTTGGAGCAGGAAACTTTTAGATTTTATTGGTTGCGTTTATGTTACTAATGGGCCTTTGAGTATTTACAGGCATAGTATTGTCAAGAAAATTAATGGCTTTGATGAAAAGAATTTGACAGAGGACATAGAAATAACATGGAATGTTTTGAGCAAGGGATACAAAACCAAAATGTCTTACTCCACAAAAGTTTATACTAATGTTCCAAGCAACCTTAAAAATTGGATTAATCAAAGAGTCAGATGGAATCTAGGCGGATTGCAAACTCTTTACAAATATAGAAGCTTTTTTTTCAGGCACACTGAAAATTTATTTGGCTACTTCATAATTGGCTATGTTTTTGTTTCTTTTTTGTTCGCAATACTAGGATTCTTATTATTCCTGCGCCATATTTATTATAAAGCTGTTCCTTATTTATTGTCTATCCCTTACTATTTCCAGGGATATAATCCATTTAGATTTATCAAATTTAATCCTCTTGTCACATTATTATTCTTTTTTGGGATAATATTTTTTCTGCTTAGCCTTGTTTATTATAAATATGCTTCAAGAGAATCTGACTTGAAAAGAAAAAATATAAGAACCATTTTAATTTACCTTTTTGTGTATAGGCCTTTGTATGTAATCCCTTTACTATTGGCTTTTTTTAAATTAATAAGGAGAGATTTAAGATGGTATACAAAATAACCTCGAGTAAGTACTGGATTTTCATTGAGACATTTATAATTGCAGCTTTGATTTTAGTAATAGGGTTTTTTTTAGGATTTTATGTGGAGTTTAATAGAGTCAACAATGTTGCTGATGATGCAAAAAAATTTGAAATTGAGGCTTTGGATTTAAAGCTCCAAAATTATTATTACCAGATAATGGATGAGGCTTCTTGCAGTCAGGCAATTAAACAAAATTTTATTTTTGCAGATGATATTTATGAAAAAGGATTGATTATTGAAAGGTATGAACAAGCAAATCAGCTTTCAGACGAAATAAAAAATGAGAAGAAGAAGTATGTCCTTCTTAAAACAGAATTGTGGTTGAATAGCATTTTGTTAAAAGAAAAATGCGGAAAAGATAATTTTCATACTGTTGTTTATTTTTATTCTGATGATCAGAGAGACCTTGCGAAGAAGGCAACGCAATCTGCTATCTCAAATGTGCTATACCAGCTTAAACAAGAAAAAGGAAATGAGATTATTCTTTTGCCAATAGCGGGAGATCTTGACTTAAATATTGTTAATTTGCAAAAGAGAATTTATAATGTTACGTATCTGCCAAGTTTGGTGATTGATGAGCAGCGTGTTATTGAAGGGTTTGTTACCAAAGATGAGCTTCAACAGTACTTAAAGTAGCTTTTCCAGAACAGAAATATTAAAAAAGACGAGTTTTGTGTCTTAGAGATGGAATGCTTCAAATGCGGAATTTTAGCGGAGAAAGCCGCGCTTTCTGATGTTATAGTCAAAGAGGGTGTTGTGAAGATGTGCTCTAATTGCATCAGTATGGAGTATATTCCTGTTCTTAGAAAGCCTACTGAGTATGACTTTAAGGCAGCTCAGACATCTACAAGTGTTTATGACAGGCTTTCCAGATCTGCAGGGCTTGATCCTAGAGAGCATAGGGAGAAATTCTCAAAATCAGGCCAGGAGAGGCATTTTGCCGTTAAAAAACAGGAAACTACTCTTAGGTCAATTGTAGACAAAAATCTTAAGGCTAGGATTGAACAAGGAAAAACTTTAAGAGGTGATCTTATTGATAATTTTCATTGGGTTATTTTAAGGGCAAGACGGCTTAGGAAACTGACTCAAGAGCAGGTTGGTCAGACTATTGGAGAATCAGAGTCTGCGATTAAACTTGCTGAAAAAGGAGTTTTGCCTCCAGGAGACATGTCTTTGGTTGCAAAGCTTGAGAATTTCTATAAAGTTAATTTGAGAAAAGAGTTTGAGAATAAAAATATTCCTAAAAATATTAATTTTCAAGCAAGAAAGTTTGATGGAATCACTATTGGCGATTTAAATAAGGCTAATTCTGGGGAATTGGAAGAGGGCGTTTTGGGGGAAGACTTGAGTGCGGAGGTTTCTGAGCCTCCTAAAAAAAAGTGGTGGAAGTTTGGATTTGGGTGAAGATTTGATAATTGATAGTTAAAACTTAGTTTGAGATATTTAATAACAATTATAAAAAAAGGGGATTTTATTCATCAAACTCTCCTATAGATCCCACAAGACTTTTGGAAATAGCTTTTCTAGCAGTTTCTTTAAGAGGTATTTTGGCAGAATTTGTTTTTACTACTAGCTCAGAATTAGTTAAAATTATATAATTTTCTGTGTCTTTCTCTAAATTTCCAGTTTCTCCGTGGTAAGATATTTCTACAGGTTGACCCCTTCCTCCATCTGTACAAAGATACATTTTTTGAGTTTCTTTGTAAATCAAGCTAACTTTCTTTCCGTATAAATCTCTTAGCTCTCCTTCCATTTTATTTTTTTGTTAGGTTTAATTAACCTAGTTATAAAATAAAGTATTTAAATGTTTCTTTTTTGTTACTATTTTATTGTAAGAACTAATTTAAAAATAATGCTTTTTTATCACTCTTTATTTATTCAACTTTAGTTTTATTGATAAAATCCTCAAACTTTCCATATTGCAAAAGCAAAAGATCTCTGTCTTGCTCTAATATTGAAACTCTATTATCGTAAAGAATTGGTCCTTTAAAAATGGGCAATTCAATACTGCGTCTAAGTTCTATTATTGGAAATTTATATGGCGCGACTAATTTGCATTTTTCACAGGAATCGTAAAGAATCTTTGACGTAAATTCATTTTCATCAACTAGAAAGAGCATTAGATGATAGTTATTGCTAATAGGGAGATGCAAGGAAGATAATTTTCTTTCATTAACTAGGTCTTTGAATTTTAGCATTATATTTCCGCTAGTTAAAGCGGTGAAGGGTTTGTGCTGCTCTAATTTTTCTTTTTCCACGTAAGACTCAACTTTTATTCTATCAAGTTGCTGCCTGTTTGTTATGTTATGAAATCCAAGAAGCCTTAGATGTTCTGCTAGATTTCTATTTTTTAAGCTATTTTCAAGAATTTCTTCTATGTTTTTTCCAATCGTGAAAACCATTTATTTTATTGGTTTTATTTTGTTTTTAAGTTTTGCTGTTATTGTTTTAACATTTTTACATTTTTCCTCAACCGAATACTTTATAAACTAATTTTAAGATTTCTATTTATGGAAATAAAAATTCTCAAAGAAGACAAGGAAGAAATTGATCTTGAGCTTGGCGAGCTGACTATTGCAGAGATATTAAGAGTTTATTTAAATAAAGATTCTGATGTTATTTTTGCAGCATGGAGGAAAATACACCCTACAGACAAGCCAGTATTAAAAGTCAAGACTAAGGGAAAACCAGCAAAGAAAGCTGTTGGCGATGCTATTAGTCAGATAGAAAAAGATCTTGACAGAGTTCTTAATGATTTTAAGAAGTTGAAGTAAGATGGGAATTGAAAAGGATGGTTCTTATAAAGGTTTTGTTTCTCCTTTAGATTTCTATATATTTTTTTATGAAGATGAAGATTTGACTTCATTTGAACTTAATATCGCGGATCCTGAGCTTCATAAGGCTTTACGAGCTTCTCACAGTCTGCGTGAAGCTGTTTCTGCTGATATGAGAGGAGTTTGCACTGGAAGAAAGCATTTGCCATGGAAGAAAATTGATAAAATAAAGAAAATGTTAGAAGATGGTGTTAGGAATTCAATTATTGCCCAAAGGATTGACGTTTCAATACAGACAATTTATAATTACAGAAGAGATCTTGGTGTTAGGGTTTCTTAATTCTTATTATATCTATCACAGCAATTCTTATTAAGCAGTGTTTCTTACATAATACATGGATAAAGATTACGATGCTCAAAGAAGATCTATGATAGAGCAGGCTGTAAAAGGAGACATTATTAGATTTGGAGATAAGGAAGATTATATTTATTTTATAGTCCGAGAGGTCAGAGATGGGAAAGTTTACGGGGCAATGCATAGACTTTCTAAGGCTAGTAATAATAGATTTTCAATAGACGAACTTGTTAATGAAAATGCGTGCATGCCTGAGGGTTGGAAACCTAAAATTTTTAGGTGAGTAATTTTGGATATACTCAATAACAACAATCCTTTTAAACATTTGATTTAAAGTTTGTAAATGGATAAGAAAGATAGATATGCTGAAAAAAGAAATGAGAAATTTTCTAATTTGCCTCTTGGTTCTGTGATTAAAACAGGTAGAGATTCTTATGCAGTAGTTGGAGAATTCAGAAATGGTTATGTTACTCTTTATGGTGCAAGTAGATCATCTACTACTCATGGAAGTATTGAAGCCATAGTTAAAGAGTTTAGCAAGAATGGTGAACTAGATGTTTCTGTTGCAAATTTCAAGAAAATTTAGCACAATAATTCTTATTAACCTGGAAATTATTTTTATGCCATGAAAGTTGAAAGGATTTCTGCGGGCAGTTTTGACCTTAATAAATGGCTTCATGGGGGGTATGAAAGAGGAATTGTGACAATGATTGCAGGCTCGCCTGGAAGCGGAAAAACTAATTTTGCCATTCTTGCAGCCTGCAGCCAGGCTAAGCACGGGAAAAAAGTAATTTTTATAGATACTGAAGGCGGTTTTTCTTCTGAAAGAGCCAGGCAGATTGTCGGCGATAATTATGAAAAGATTTTGAAAAATATTCTTCTTTTAGAGCCAAAGAGTTTTGATGAACAGAAGCAGTCTTTTCAGCAGCTTTTGAAACACCTTAGGAAAGATCAAGTGGGCTTGATAGTTGTAGACAGCATGGCAATGCTTTACCGCTTAGAATTGGGAGATGCTTTGAAATCTAATGAAAGCGCAAAAATTCAAGAAGTTAATAGAGAAGTTGCAAAGCAGATGAGGCTTCTTGCTGAAATTGCAAGAGAAGAAAAAATTGCTGTATTAATCACTAACCAGGTTTACAAAGGCTTTCAGAGTGAGGAAGATTGGAAAGCCGGAAAAGCTCGTGAATCTAATATTGTCGGCGGAGATCTTTTCAAATATTGGAGCAAGTGCATTATTGAGCTTTTATTAGAGGGAAGCAAGAGAAAAGCCAAACTTTTGAAGCACAGAAGCCTTCCTGAAAAAGAGCTTAGTTTTGAGATAAGAAATGAAGGGGTATTTAAGAGAGGATGGATATAAACTATTAAGTAGTAACAAATACAAAGATTTATAAACTGCGTTATTGTTTATTTATTATGGAAATTAATTATATTACAAATGTAACTCCTGAATTAAAAGGGAGTGTGGAATCTTTTTTAAGGAATTATCATATTGAAGGAGCTTCTAAAGTTAATGTATTAAGAGTGAAATCTTCAGATTTTCATTATGAACGATTATTTGGGATTCCAGAAGGATTAGAGTTTATTATGATTAAACCAGACAAAATTGAAAAAGTTTTCAAAGCTGGCGATTCTGATCTGATTGGACCTCATAGATTTAGAAGAGCTAATGGAAATATCGGGAGTCCTTTCCCACATTCCCAGACTAAATATGAATTAGAAGGGTCATTTTTTCACAGATTAAAAGAAGGAAGTGCAAATGCAACTAAAATTAATCATGGAGAATTATTTGTTTTGCCTAAATGTGATGTTTATGGTGTTCTGTATATAGTATAGTGAATCATTTATATTCTTAATTCTGCAGGAACAAGCAATTAATTTAAAGCAAAAAGCATTCATGCTTTCATGGAAGATATAAAATTTGAGGCGATAAAAAAAGTTTCAGATGTAAAGTTTAAGTATAAAGACTTAAAAGGCATCTCTAAGCTTGATTCAAATTCTCCGCCTTCAATTTTTGTTGGAAGCAAATTAAAATACCCTTTAGTAAATGTCGGGATTTTAAGCCCTTTGGAAAGAGATGAAAATGCATGGGTTTACGATGATGCAAAATACTGGGCTGAAAATAATTTTGGAATTCATGATGTTGTTAAATTAAGAGATGGCTTGCTGAATTCTAGATTTCAATCGCTGGTTCAGGATTCAAGGACAGGAAAGAAGTTTGTCCAGATTGCCCAGGAGATTGCCATAGCATCTAACCCTGTTGATGTTGAGATTCATCTAAAGAGAGATATTAATGTTGGAAGAGAAAAGGACAAAGTTTTAATTCCTAATGGAATGAGAGCAAGCTTAAAGCAGGCAAGAGTTACTGGGAATGTTAAGGTAGATACAAGAGTTGATAAAGTTATTAATGATGATATAAAGGCTTCTGAAGGCCTTAAATATTTGTATAAAAACAGCTTTTCAGAATATGTTTTATCCAAAATTTTAAGTGTTGGTGTTCTAGGGCTTCACAAGAACAAGAAACTTGTGCCGACAAGATGGAGCATTACTGCAACGGATGACACTTTGGGAAAACAGCTTCTTGAGAAAATAAGAAATTATAAACTGATTGAAAATCATGAGTTATATTTTGGGAGCTTTATGGGAAATCATTATCTTATTATGCTTATTCCTGGTATTTGGAGCTATGAACTTTTTGAATTGTATTATCCTGGAAGCTCTTGGAATCCCAGCGAGGTTATGAAAGCTTCTACTGATTATGAAGGGTTTGAGGGAAGGAAAGATTATGCTGGAAATACTGCTGGAGGCTATTATGCCGCGAGGCTTCCTATTTTAGAGCATCTTGAAAAATTGCAAAGGCAGGCTTCTGTTATTGCCATAAGGCTTGAGACTCCCGGATATTGGGCTGCTTTGGGAGTGTGGGTTGTGAGAGAAAGCGTGAGAAAAGCTCTTTCTTTTAAAAAACTTGATTTTCAAAGTCTTGAAGAAATGCTTGACAGCTCTAGAAAAGTTGGAATGATAAAATACGGATATGACAGTTTGAATATTATAAAACAGAGCAAGCTTCTTAACACAGTGAAAACCCAGAAGAGTTTGAGGGAATGGTTTTAATCAAAGACAGTCCAGGCTTGGCCGGCCTAAGGAGTGGTTTTAGGTTTGGCGTAAGAATTCTTCTAAACCTTTTTTGAAAGATGCTATCTGCTTAGGGTCTGCTTGATTTTCTTTTATGTCCATTAAGCATAGCGCATGATAAACTGCCCGAACTCCCGCATCATAGAATTTGTATCCTTCTCCTATTATAATTATTTTTTCGTCTGGGAAAAGTCCAGCCCTTACTTGTACCATTGCAGTCCTATATTGATTTAATATTTCAGGAATAAAAGTTCCAATTACTTCAGGGGTTGGTTTTTCTGCCATCTATGGCTAAAGTTTTTTTGTCTTTTTAAGCATTATTGTAATAATGCGTTTCAGTCATATTTATAAACTTCTTTACTTTATCTTATTTCAATTAAATAAGAGGTGAAGTTTATGGGTTGCAAGTGGATTCAGGTTATTTTGTTTTTGGTTATAGCTGTGTTTGCTATGTTTGTCGAGTGGACAACTTCGAAGTGGGTCATCTTTATTGCCGCAATAGCGCTGTTGGTACATGCTTTTTGGTGCAAAGGATGCAATGAATGTTGGAACAAGCACGATATGAAGCCAAAATCAAGAAAGAAATAATTCTTTGTTTTTATTCAAATTTTATTTTATATAAATGTTTAAATAGTTTTTCTTGCTGTGAGGATTATGGAATTTGATTTTTGGAGAATCCAATTTCGTTGGGTTGGTTTGGATGGTCTTACTAAGACAGAGAGACGGGCTATTGATACAATCGTTGAGAATCTAGGTTATCCAAATGTAATGGCGATGGCCACTGATAATGGATACAAGTCTCCAAGAGAAATGGCGTACAATCATTCTTTCAAAAATGTGAGAGACTATTTTTTGGGTCGCGGGTGGTATGATAGGCTAGCCGAATACGACAGAGCTGCTAAAGCAGTTCCTATTAACCAAAGTTAGATTATTTTGACAATATTTTATTCACTCAATTTATTTTCTTCCTGCTGTTTTCTTTTATTATATTCTTCAAGCCTTTCCTTGTTTGTTTCGCATTCTTTGTTGAAGCAGAAAAACCATGGCCTCTTGCCTTTTCTTAAAGCCATTAGCATTGGGAAACTGCATTTCTCGCAGGTTTTGCCTGCCTTTTTTATGAGGCTGTTCGGCGGGAGAGAATAAGTGTTGCTGCATTTTGGATAAGCGTTGCAGGCAATAAACTGCCTTCTGTTTTTTTTAGAATACATAACAGCCAGCTCGCCTTCTTGGCATTTTGGGCATTGAATAATCTTGTTTTCTTCCCTTTCTATTTTTCTAAGCTCTGTTTCCGCATTCATTAATTCTTTTCCTATTTCATTTTTATGAACTTCAAAATCTTTTGAAATTTTTGTTATTGCCTCTTTTGCTTTCTCAATTATCTTTTCCTCCTTATTTTGAAGACTGTTTTTTTCTTTTGCTTCAATTATATCTTCCATAGAATCTTCAAAATTTCTTGTCAGGGCTTCATCTATTATTATTGGAGAGTATTTTTCAAGGGTTTCTATTAAAGATATTCCTAAAGGACTTGCCTCTACACTTTGACCTTTTATATAGCCTCTATCATAAAGAGTGTCAAGTATATTTGAGCGGGTTGCTTTTGTCCCTAGATTTCTTTTTTCCAGCTCTGAAATTATTGATGCTGGGGAGTACCTCCTTGGAGGCTGTGTTTCTTTTTCTTCAATTTTCGTGTTTATAATTTTGACTTGGCCTTCAATGTCAGGAATTTCTTTTTCTTTTTGGATTGAGGGATAAATTTCAAGCCAGGATTTTTTTCTTATTGCTGAGCCAGTGGCTGTGAATTTTAAGCTGTCCAATGTTACAGAGATTCTTTTCTTATCAATAATTGCGTCTTCACAGAAAAGAGCCAGAAATCTTTTTGCAATTAGGCTGTACATTTTTTCTTCATCTCCAGATAATATTTGGTATTCTCCTGTTGGGTATATTGATGGATGGGCTGGGTCTGTTTTGCTTCCTTCAACGGGTGTTTGCCTTTTTACAAGATGTTCAAAATTATATCTTGAAGCAAGCTTTTCAAGAATTTCCTTATAGCCTATTGAAATCGGAAGCTTCTGGCTTGATGTTCTTGGATATGAGATTAGCCCGGAAAGGTAAAGCGACTGCGCAATCTGCAATGTTCTTGAAGGATTTATTCCATAAAGCCTGTAAGCTTCTGTCTGCAATGTCGTTAAATTAAATGGAGGCTGAGGAGGAAGAGATTCTGATTTTTTTTCTGTCAATGCAGTTCCAGTTTTTCCTTTAATATCCTTGAATTTTTCCAGTTCTTTTTTGTTAAATATATCTTTTATGTATTTTAATTCTATAACATGGGAATTTTTTACTGTTATAAAAACCTGCCAGTAAGGAACTGATTTAAAAGCCTGGATTTCTCTTTCTTTTTGAACTATAAGATTTAAAGCAGGGCCTTGAACTCTTCCTATAGACATTATTTTGAATCTCCCGGTTGTTTTTATGGCTGACATCAATGCCCTAGACAGATTTATTCCATAGAACCAGTCTAAGTAATGCCTTGTTTCCCCTGCAATTGCCTGCCCCCAATTTAAACTGGGACTTTTATTTTCATATGCTTTATTTAGCTCATGGGCTGTTAAAGTTGAAAATTTCATTCTTGACGCATCTTTTTGCCCGCAAATATATCTTACAATATTTAATCCAATTACCTCTCCCTCTATATCATAATCTGTTGCAACTGTTATCGATCCTGCGTTTTTTGACAGATTAATAATTGCATCATAATATTTTTTTGTAAAGTCTGCTTTTTTTGCCAGGTAATTTGGAATCCATGAAATATCAAAGGTTGGAAAACTTGAGCCAGGAGAATTTTGCATTAAAGTGAATAAATGGCCCACAGCGCACGCAACAACAATTCTTTTTCCTTTTCTATTAACTTCATAATAAGGAATTCCCTTGAGATTATTTTTTGATGATTCTCCTAGAGCATAAGAGATTTTTAAAGCCGCCTGGGGTTTTTCAGTTATTACCAATTCATAGCCGCCTTTTTTAAGAGATATTTCTGGTGGAGCAAATTTTACTGCTTTTGAAAACGATTTTTTATTTTTTCCCTTAACTGTTTTTTTGAAATTCGGAATTTTCTTAAAATCTTTTTTTCTCGGAATTCTCGATCTTATTGGCCTTGTTTTCTTCATTTCTTCAATCGGATTTTCGACTTTTCCCCTGTAAGGCTTTTCGGTTATTGTTTTTGCCTCAAACAAATCAGGCCTTTCTTCTTTTTCAGTTGTGTGTTTTGTTTCTTTTCCAACTCTGAAAAAAGTTTCCGCGGCTGATTCTTCTTTAGTTTTCTTCTGTTTTTTTTTCATTGTACAAGGCTATTTATGATATAGGGTTTAAAAAATAAACCTTTTTTAGAAAGGTTTCCAAACCAACCCTTTACCAATAAAGTTATAAATTAAAAATGGTTTTTTTATTTATGGATTTGGACAGCAAAAAAAGAGGTCTTACAAGTTCTGAAGCCGAGAAGAAGCTTAGTAGACATGGACTTAATGAGCTGGAAGATAAATCTGTGGTTTCCCCATTGAAAATTTTGTTCAGGCAGATTAAAGCAAACTTAATGATTTACCTTCTGCTTTTTGCTATGGCTGTTTCTTTCTTTGTTGGGAAAGGTGTTACTGCCTACACAATTTTAGGAGTTATTGTTTTAGTTGTTAGCATTGGTTTTTATCAGGAGTACAGAGCTGAAAAAGTTGTTAATTCTTTAAAGAATATGCTTATGCCTATTTCAGTTGCCATAAGAGACGGAAAAGAGCAGGAGATTGAATCGAAATATCTTGTTCCTGGAGATATAGTTATTTTGAGAAGCGGTGAGAAAATTCCTGCCGATTGCTTTATAATTGAAAAGAAAGATTTTTTTGTTAATGAGTCTATATTAACTGGCGAGTCAAGCGAGATTGCGAAAAAGGCTTCTGTCAGCGAAAGGAAGCATTTAGATGAGAATTTGGTTTTTATGGGAACTTTTGTTGTCAATGGAAGATGCACTGCTAAAGTTTTGAACACTGGAATGTCAACAAAGTTCGGTCATATTTCAAAATTGATATCTACAGCTGAAAAGGAAATGCCTCTTCAAAATAAGATAAATCGGATTACAAAGCTTATGATATATTTTGCTCTTGTTTTTGCTTTGGCGACTGGAATTTTAATGTTTTTTTCAAGTCCATCTTCAGAAGGATTATTCATTGAAGTTCTTATTCTTACCATTGCTATAGCTATTTCTGCATTTCCAGAAGGCCTTCCTGTAGTCCTGATTACTGCTCTTTCTTCGGGAGCTTATAGAATGGCTCAGAAGAATGCTATTGTCAACAGAATGTCTATTATTGAAACTCTTGGCGAGACAACAGTCATATGCTCTGATAAAACAGGGACTCTTACAAAAGGGGAAATGACAGTGAAAAAGATATTTTTTGACTCAAAGCTCGCAGATGTTTCAGGAGTTGGCTATGAAGGGAAAGGGGACTTTACTTGTATGGATAAAAAATTAGACCCTAAAAATGATGAAGTTCTGGACCTTCTTGTTAAAAGTTCTGTGATGTGCAATGACTCTAGGATTGAGAGGACTGGTGAAGACATGCTTTATAAGATTTCGGGAAATCCCACAGAGGCTTCGTTTTTGATTATGGCTGCAAAGGCGGGAATCCACAGGGAAGATTTAAGCTTTTACAGGGTTGAAGAAATCCCTTTTAATTCTGAAAGAAAATTGATGTCTGTTTTGGTAAAATATGAAAGTGGAAATTATGTCTGCTCTAAAGGAGCTCCAGAAATTCTCATAGACAAGTGCAAGTTTGTCCATAGAAGCGGAGGAGTTTTCAGGCTTACAGAAAAAGAGAAGCAGAGAATTTTTGATGCCAATAAAGAATTGGCTTCTGACGCATTTAGAGTTTTGGCTGTTGCTTATAAAAAAGTTGACAATTTTAATAAGGACCATTTTGAAGATGACCTTATCTTTTTAGGGCTAGTTGGTATGGAAGACCCTCCTAGAGAAGAAGTTAAGCAGGCTATTCAGGTTTGCCTGAATTCTGGAATAAGAGTTAAGATGATTACTGGAGATAACAAAGAAACAGCTGTTGCTATAGCTAAAAAAATTGGAATAGAAGGCAAGGTTTTAGAAGGCAGACACCTGGATAAAATGAGCGAGGAAGAGCTTTCTGAAGTTGCTGAGAGTGTTGCTATTTTTACAAGAGTGAAACCAGAGCATAAATTAAAGCTAGTGAGGGCTTTGAAAATGAGAGGAGAGATAGTTACTATGACTGGTGATGGCATCAATGACGCTCCTGCTCTCAAAGAGGCGCATATTGGAGTTGCTATGGGAAAAAATGGAACTGACGTTTCAAGAGATGTTGCCGATTTAACTCTGAAAGATGATAATTTTGCCACTATTGTTGAGGCTATCAAAGAAGGAAGAACTATATTCAAGAATATAAGAAAATTTATTTCTTATCAGCTTTCCTGCAACTTCGCTGAACTTTCAATTTTATTTTTTGGAGTTTTGCTTGCTCCTTTTTTTGGATGGCAGATTCCCCTGCTTTTGTCTTTGCAGATTTTGTTCATGAATTTGGTTACTGATGACTTGCCCGCGATAACTTTGGCAGTCACGCCCGCGTCTCATCATGTCATGAATGAAAAGCCGAGAAAAAAGAAGGAAATCTTAAATAAATCTTTAATTTTTTGGTTTGCCATTGCAGGTTCAATAATGGCTGCAGTTATGCTTTTTGTTTTCTTTTTTACATTTAATGTTCTTAATCAGGATTTCGAATCCGCCAGAACTACTGCTTTAATATCTCTTATATTTCTTGAAATAGCCAATGCCTTTAATTTTATGTCTTTTGAAAGAAGAGTTACTTTCAGGTCTTTTTTTGTAAATAAATATCTTTTTTATGCCTCTCTTATTTCAATAGCGGCAACTGCTGTTATTATATATACTCCTCTAAATGGCATTTTTGGAACAGTGGCTGTCGGCCTTGTTGACTGGATTATTGCCATAGTCTCTTCTGTATTTGTTATTCTTTTGTTTAATTCGCTTAAATATTTTAATGAGAAAAAGAAAATTTTTGAGTTGGAATTTTAGCAAGAATTAAAAACAGCATTTCTTTTATAGCTTGGAGGTGAAATGGCAAGTATTTTTTTTCAGATAAGCTTGGTTCTTGCGATAGTTCTGATTGTTTCCTTTATCATGAGATTCTTGAAGCAGCCTCTTATAATAGGATATATCATCTCAGGAATAATTGTTGGGCCTTTATTTTTTAATCTTATCTCCAATTTTGAGATTATTTCAACTTTTTCTGAATTTGGAATAGCTTTTCTTTTATTTATTGTTGGAATTCATCTTAGCCCAAAAGTCATAAAAGAAGTTGGCAAGATTTCTTTGATTACTGGTGTTGGACAGGTTGTTTTTACTTCCATTGCCGGCTATTTTATTGGAATTGCCTTGGGCTTTGACAATGTAACCTCTCTTTATGTTGCAGTTGCCTTGACTTTTTCATCTACGATTATTATTATGAAACTTCTTTCAGATAAAGATGCTATTGATAAATTGTATGGAAAAATCTCTATTGGTTTTCTTTTAGTCCAGGATTTGATTGCTATTTTAGCGCTTCTTTTTATATCTTCTTTTTCTAATGGAGACTCTTCTCAGATTTTGATCTCTACTTTTTTAAAAGGCTTTTTGGCTTTTGCTGTTTTGATTCCTTTAAGCAAATACGCTCTTCCAAAGCTTGGAGGGTTTTTTGCTAAGTCTCAGGAAATTCTTTTTGTTTTTGCTTTGGCTTGGGGCTTGGGAGTTTCTTCCTTGTTTTTTTATCTTGGGTTTTCAATAGAAGCTGGAGCTTTGATTGCCGGAGTTATGCTTTCAATTTCTCCATACAGCTATGAAATCAGCTCAAAGCTGAAGCCGCTAAGGGATTTTTTTGTAATTTTGTTTTTTATTTTGTTGGGAAGCCAGATGGTCTTCATTGAAATTTCCAAATTTTTAATTCCAGCTGTTGTTTTTTCTTTGTTTATTCTTGTTGGAAATCCCCTAATATTCATGATCTTGATGGGACTTTTTGGCTATAATAAAAACATTAGTTTTATGTCTGGGCTCACAATTGCGCAAATAAGCGAGTTTTCCTTGATCCTTATTGCTTTGGGAGTTAAGTTAGGGCATATCCCTCAAGGAATTTTGTCTTTTGTTGCAATAGTAGGATTAATTACAATTGCCGGTTCAACATATATGGTAATGTATTCTGAGAAGATTTACTCTAGGGTTTCCAAATACCTTTATATTTTTGAAAGGAAAAATGTGAAAAAAGACGATGTTTCTATAAAAGATAATGATTACATTTTATTTGGAGAAAATAGAATCGGTTTCTCTGTTATGAATGCTTTCAAGGAAATTGGGAAGAGATACCTTATTGTTGATTTTAATCCGGAAAGAATTAAAAAACTAAGCAAAGAAGGTGTTAACTGCGTTTATGGGGATATTTCAGATTTAGAATTTGTTGATTCATTAAGAATAGAAAAATCTAAATTAATTGTTTCAACTGTGCCTGATTTTGAAACTAACCTCATGATTCTTAGGAAAATAAGAAGGAAGAACAAAGAGAGTGTTGTTATTGTGACTGCAAGGCAGATACATGAAGCATTTGAACTTTATAAAAACGGGGCTGATTATGTTATTCTTCCTCACTTTTTGGGCGGGGAGTATGCTGCAAGAATAATAGAAAAATTTCAGGAAGATAAAAAATCTTATGAAAGAGAGAAGAACAGGCAGATAAAGGATCTTAAAGCCAGAATAGAAGAGGGCCAGGAGCATCCAAAGACAGAGAAGAGATAGGAATTGATGATTTATTTTTGGAAGATTTTATCGATTTCACTTATTCTTTTTTCTGCTCCTATTGAGTTGTTGTTTATCCTGAAAAATATTTTTGCCAGCCATTCTGCCCAACTTTTGTCTTTTATTGTGTAGAAAATAAATATTTTTTTGTCAAGCTCGTTTATTTTTCCAGTCGGCTCTGTTATTTCTTTTATTCTTATGATTTTTCTGTCAAAGATAAAGGCTCTTATAGGATGTTCATGATGCCTGATTTCCACATTGTCTTTTCCATATTTGCTATTTAAAGACATTAGTTTCTCTATGTTTTCTTTGCCTGCAATGTCAACTCTGCAAAGCACCCTAATTTTAATGTCTTTTTTGACTAAGTTCTCTATTTCCTTGAATAGGTCAATGTTTCCTTTTTTTAGATTGATATAAGAGAGATTGCCTGAAAACGAGATTAACTCTTTTTTTGTTTCTTTCAATAATTTTGAAAGCTCCTGCAAGTTTATAGTGTCTTCAGAAATTGATTTTTCTATCATGGCTTTTTTATTTTCATCTTTGATGTGCTGGAATATGTCAAATGCTGAGAAATCCTCTTTCTTTTTTGCTGTGAGTATTTCCTGCTCCAGCTTGTCCTGGAAAACATTCTGGTTTCTCTTTTCCAATGATGCCCAATAGACTATTTTCAGCGCACCTCTTGTCCCTTCTCTGAATGTTCGGATTTCAAGCGTTCCAAATTCTTTTTTTATACGCTCAATATATCTGTCAGCTGTTCTCCAATTTTTTTTTATTTTCTCTGAGATTTCTTGTATGCTTCGAGGCTTGGCATAAACAAATTCTTCTATGTCTTTTATTATGCGAGAATCTAGCATGATTATATGCCTTTTTTCTTATATTTAAACTTTATGCAACACCATGTATATTTTTTGTACAGAAAAGTGTATATTAACTGCAACAGTTATGCTATTATGGCTAAAATTGTTTTAACTGGAGGCCCCTCTTCAGGCAAGACTTCGCTCATAGAGGAGCTTTCGTCTATGGGACATTCTGTTATTCCTGAGGTGGCAAAAGACTTGATTTTAAAAATAGGTAATTTAGACCCTCGCGATAAAGTTAGTTATGCAAAATTCCAGGAGGATGTTGCATTAGAACAGATCAGGAGGGAAGAGGAGCTTTACAAAGGTCAAATTACTTTTTTAGATCGAGGGTTATATGATGGCATTGCTTACTCTCAAAAATATTTAGGGTTTGTTCCTGAAGCTCTTTCTGCTTCTGCCAGAAACCATAGCGGATATGAAAGAATATTTGTGCTGGACAGGCTGCCCTTTGTAAAAGAGAATTTCAGAATAGAAAATGGTGAAGCCGAAGCCGCTGAATTACATCACAGAATTGTGAAAGTTTATTCGAATTACTATAAAAATTTGGAGAGAGTTCCAGTTCTGCCCATTAAAGATAGATTAAATTATGTCCTTGAGAAATTAAAATGATTGGAGAAATTTCTATTTTGCTTTAAAAATGGCGATTAAAAGAATAATTGTGGAGGGGTCTGACTGCTCGGGAAAAAGCACTGTAGTTGAAAGATTAAAGAATTTTCTAAGATGGGATTCTAAGTCTCTTCACCATATAGAAGGAGATCAGTTTAAAAGGTATTTAAGAGAGTACTCTTTTTCTGATTTTGTTATTTTTGACAGAAGCCATTTTTCTGAAATTGTTTACTCCATTTTATGGAGAAATGGAAGCCCTTTTAGTGAAAGTGAGAAAATGATTCTGGATTTTTTAGCCCAGAAAGAAACTATTATAATTTTGTCTTGTCCTTCTTTGGAGCTTATGAAGGAAAGATATTCCTCCAGAAATTTTACACAGCAAATAAAGCTTGAAGAATTGGAAAAAGCAAGAAATTTATTTTTAGAAGCTCTTGAGGGAATTCCTTATTTGTTTTATTCATCAAAGAATTTTGAAGAATTGGATTTTTTGATAGAAAAGGTCAAGGAGATTGTTAAATGAAGCTTTACGTTCTTCCTTTGGAATCTTTTTGCAATGCCAACTGCAGTTTTTGCATAACAAAATTCAGGGATATTTCAGATTCCCAATATCTTAAGTTGAATGATCTTGAAAATGTTTTAAATAATTTTGAATTTTCATCAATAGAAATTACTGGAGGGGGAGAGCCCCTTTTGCATCCAGAGATAAAAGATATTTCTTTAAGATGCATTGAAAATGCTACAACGCAGCTTTATACTAACGGAGAATTTGTTAAAAAAATAAAAGGAGCTCAAGGATTGAGCTATTTGTGTTTGTCAAGGGCACATCACGATGACAGGAAAAATTTCAGAATAATGAAGATACATTATAATATAGATTCTGTTTTTGATACAGGATTTTCTGTTAAAACTTCTCTGCTTCTTCATAAATCCGGAATAAATAATGCTGAATCTTTAAAAGAATATTTTGATTGGGCTAATTTTAAAGGAGCCAAAAAAGTTGTTGTCAGGCAGTTGTTTGATCATGATTACAAAGGAAAATTAGAGGGCGAGTTTATTTCCAGTTTAGATATGGCTTCTAAATTCGAATCTGAAATTGGAGAAAAATCTGCCTATCTTTCTTGGAAAGGAATGGATGTTGAATTTGAGCTGAGATCTTGCGCCTGTGAAATGGATAATCCTGTTCTTCATGCTGATGGTGAATTGTACAGGGGCTGGAGCAGAGAAATATTAAAATGATTTTGACAGGACCTGAAATAAAAAGAGAATTTGAGGCTGGGAGAATCCATATCTCTCCTTTTAATGAAAAAAATCTAAACCCTAACAGCTATAATTTCAGGCTTGGAGATATTTTGAAGGTTTATACTGGAAAGATTATTGATTCTGCAAAGCCAAATGATTTCAAAGTTATAAAAATTCCAAAGGAAGGATTTATGCTTAGGCCAAATCAGCTTTATTTGGGGCATACTATTGAAGAAATGGGTTCTGATTTTTATGCTCCTATTATGCAGGCAAGAAGCTCTATTGGCAGACTTGGCTTGTATATCTATCTTAATTCAGGATTGGGAGATATTGGATTTAAAAGACAGTGGACTCTTGAGCTTCACTCTATTCATTTCTTGAAAATTTATCCCGGCATGAAAGTTGGGCAGATGCTTTTTTGGAAGCCTCAAGGTGAGATTGTTTTGTATGAAGGAAAGTATAAAGACTCTGTTGGGCCTGAAGTCAGCCAAAATTGGAAAGATTTTTCTTGATTTCATCAAATTAGAGGAATGAAAATATATACTGCAAAACATTTAAAAAGACACTCTTATCTGAATGTATATATTAAAATGAACATGTCCACGCAAGAAATAAAGATGAAAGACAATTTCGACATCTTTTTTCGAAGAAAGCCTGCTTTGATGCTTGTTTCTCTGAAGAAAAACACAAGAATGAGATATGGCAGTATTCTTGCAAAAGAGGTGGACTGCACTTACAGCCATGCAGTTAAGATACTGCAAACCCTTAAGATTCTTAAGCTGGTTGAGTTTGAGAAAAAGGGAAGAATAAAGCTGATAAAGCTTACTAAAAAAGGCAGAGATGTTGCGGATGCAATAGAGAATATCCAAACTTTAATCAAGTAATTTTTATACTGCAAAACAAGCATGGTTGATGTATTTGTTAATTTGGATTCTTATTTGTTATTGTGTATTTTTTAGGATAATAATCTTTAAAAATAACTAGGCGATGGACTTATTATGGCTTAGTTACACTCCATAACTGGTTTTTTTGTTGAAGCTTTTTATTTATTACAAAATGAGAGAAACAAAAACTGTAAGGAAGATTGATAGCTCGCTTGTATATAGAAGAACTCTTTTTCCATCAAGGCTTTTAGTTTTTGAAGTTGAGAAAGATGGCTTGCCAAGTGTTCTTAAAACAAACAGAAACTCTTTGGGGTGGGGATTTCAACATTTGAATAGGGAGGCTGAGGCGCTAAAAAGAGCTAGATATGTTGAAGGAATAACGTGCCTTTTGCAAGAATATTCTTCTTCAGGTTATTGTTTAGCTATCAGGAAAGAATTCGCTCCTGGAAACAGTTTATTTAATCTTGGGTCTGGGATAGGGATTACTTACCTTCAAATTGCATTACAAAACACAGTCAGAGCTCTGCATGAACTTGGAATTGCAGACTTGGATTTATCCCGTAAAAATATTGTCCTTTCTCCGGAAGAAAAAGATTGCTCAATAGTTGACCTTGGAACTTCGCGTTTTTCGGAAGAACTTTCATTCAAAGACTTTAATAGGTTGAGATATAAGGATATTCATAATCTTGAAAGAGGTATTTTTGAATAGCTTTTCGCTTTCGAAACAATAAAGTAGTAATTGCCAGCTCTGAAAAATAATTCTTTTTTTGATTTTATCTTTTTATTACAGTATAATTTAAAAATAGGTGTTCTTTTTCCATTGGGATGCAAAGAAAATATGTGGTGATAACAGGGGGTGTGCTTTCTGGATTGGGCAAAGGAATTGCTCTTGCCAGCGTTGGAAAGCTTCTTTCTACAAAATACAAAGTTATTCCTATAAAATGCGACGGCTATCTTAATGTTGACCCCGGAACAATGAATCCTGTTGAGCATGGAGAAGTGTTTGTTCTTGATGACGGCGGTGAGGTGGACATGGATTTTGGCCATTATGAAAGGTTTCTTGATGTTTCTTGCAAGATTGAGTGGAACCTCACTATGGGAAAAGTGTTTGAAGAAATAAGAAAAAAAGAAAGAAGGGGAGATTATTTAGGAAGAACTGTCCAGATGATTCCAGATGTTTCAAATTTTATAAGAAATTATTTTATTAATGTTGGAGATGAGAACAAGGCAGATATTGTCCTGATTGAAGTTGGAGGAACTGTTGGAGATATGGAGAACGAGCTTTACATTGACGCTGCCAGATCCCTTGCGAGGAAAGTTGGCAAGGAAAATGTTCTTTTTATTCATGTTACTTATGTTCCTATTCCTTCCGGGGTTGATGAGCAAAAATCCAAGCCAACACAGCAGAGCATTGGCCTTTTAAGGCAGAGAGGAATTGAGCCCCAAATAATTATTGCCAGGTGCCCTAAAATGCTTTCAGAACATGTTAAACAGAAGATAAGCGCTGCATGCAATATTAATCCTGAAGAAGTTATTTCTGGAATTGATGTTGATAATATTTACAAGATCCCTTTAGTTTTAGAATCCCAAGGTCTTTCACAATTGCTTGCAAGAAAGTTAGATATATCTATTGATTCTGATCTCTCTAAGTGGAAAGAATTGATTGAGAGGAGAGAGAACGCTCGAAATGGAATTACAATTGCTATTGCTGGGAAATACACTTCTTTGGAGGATTCTTATGCGAGCATTATCGAAGCGATTCATCATTGCGAGGCTAATTTTGGAGTGAAAATAAAAGTTAAATTAATTGATACTTGCCAGGATTTTTTTGATTTTAATGGAGTTTCTGGAGTTATTGTTCCAGGGGGATTTGGCTCTAGAGGAACAGAGGGAAAAATAAAAGCTATAAATTACTGCCGGGAAAATAAAATCCCTTTTTTAGGGATATGCTTTGGCTTGCAAATGGCTGTCATTGAGTTTGCCAGAAATGTTTGTGGATTTAGCGCTAATACTACTGAAGTGGATAAATTATGCCATTATCCAGTAATTGATATCATGAAAAGCCAAAAGAGTGTTGAGAATAAAGGCGGGACTATGAGGCTTGGAAGTTATCCTGCAATTATTAAGGAGGGAAGTCTGATTCACAGCCTTTATGGCAGCACAAAAATTTCTGAAAGACACAGGCATAGATATGAAGTTAACCCTGATTATCATAAAATATTGCAAGAAAAAGGCCTTGTGTTTTCAGGACTTTCTCCAGATGGATCTCTGGTTGAATTTATTGAAATTGAAGATCACCCTTATTTTGTTGCTACACAGTCTCATCCTGAACTGAAAAGCTCTCTTGCCAAGCCTGCTCCTTTGTTTAGCGGATTTGTTAAGGCTGCAGTTAATTATTCTGAGATAGTTATGCAGGAAAAGGCAATTATTCAGAAAGTTGGAATTTAGCCCATTGCTTCCTTATCAACATATTTTTAAACGATTTATTCTATTGGTTTAAATGAAAGCTCTACGGTCTGTTTAATTTTCTAAAAAGGAAGATTAAGCTAAAGAAACCGTAGGTGTCTTCGCGGTTCCATAGCTCAACTCGGTATCACGCTCGCGAAAGAACGCAAAGCATATTAGCGCTTGCGTAACACCTCGGCTTGGTATAAGTCTTCACTCTGGAATAAAGCAAAAAGGTTCCATAGCTCAGCTTGGTAGAGCACTGGACTCTTAATAAAAAGAACCAAAGGTTCTCCTTATGACCTCTCCCTTAAAATAGAGAGAAAGAGAAATCCAGGTGTCGGGGGTTCAAATCCCCCTGGGACCATTTCATAAAAACATTTAAATACTTAGTGTGTATATTGAGTGCATACTAAATACATGAAAAAACACATATGGTAGAGAACAGCATTTCAGCGAGAGTGGAATTAGGAGATTATGCAAACAGGGTTTTGGGAATCATTAAAATAAAATATGGCCTTAAAGACAAGTCAGAAGCCCTGAACAAATTTATCGAACTATACGGCGATGATATCTTAGAGAAAGAAGCAAGTGAAGAATATATAAAAAAAATTATTATGATATCTAATAATCATTTTAAGAAGCATGGCTATAAGAAGATGAGTTTACAAGAACTTGACAAATTATGTGGAGTCTAAATGTTTAATTTTAATATTGCTGATGAACTAAAGGCAGCAATAGAAAAGCTGGCAAAAAAAGACAGGAAAAGGGTTGAGATAATTAATAAGAAGATAAGGCAAATAATCAATTCTGATAATCTGTCAATTCAACATTATAAAAATCTTAAATATGGTTTAAGCGAATTTAAAGGAGTTCACATAGATTCTAGCTTTGTTCTTATTTTTAAAATTGATGTTCAAAACAATTTTATATTGTTTGTTGATTTTGATCATCATGACAGAGTATACAGGAAAAAGTATAGTGTTTAATTAAATTGATGGTCATATTTTATATTAAAGGCCATGGACAATTTTTACAGATCTTATATGCCAAAAAAACCTATAATAAGAACTGAAAGAATCAAGAAAAAGCCAGTTGGAGAGGGATTTGTTGAAGGCTTAAATGAATTTGCCAACTATATCCACAAATGCAAGAAGTGCGGCTATGGCAAGGCGCAGATTATAAACATGGGAATCTCTTATTCCGATGAAGATAATTTAATTCTGCTGAAGTGCGGAAAGTGCGGTTTCTCTGAAAGAATCGGCGAGAAGGTCAGCTGATAATAAATTTAAATTAGGATTATTTAGTTATGCTGATCGAAGGTACTTAATTCTCCATTTTTCCCCTTTTTTCTTTGGTTCTGTTGGAGTTATTTCAATTATATCCCCTAAAACAAGGTCTCCTAAACTGGTTTTTCTTCGAGGTAAGGTTAATGTTCCTATATCTTGATTACTTTCACTTTCTGAAGAGAAGAGATAGGCACCAGCTCTTGGGCGGTATCCTAGGAGGTGATATTTTTTATCTGACTTAAATTTCCCAACAAACATATCATAAACTTCTTTATGTGGATGCCAAGTGGCTCTTATTTCATGATAACCATCTTTTACTTGTGGGTGAACCATATTTTGCCAATGTTTTTAGGGTTATTAATAATTGTTGTTTTTTAATATATACAAAAGAATAGTTTCTTACCTATATTCTTTGCTCGAACACAGATAATTTAATTTGTTATAAAACTATTATTTATCTGTATTCTCTGCTCGAACACCGCTGATTATTTGGATACTTTAAAAATAGTATCAGCGATACTCTCGCCATGTATGCTCACACTTTGTGCATTTGAAGAATTTTGTTTCTGCTTCGTCTCCAGCTCTTGTCTGAATGGTCCAGAAGTAAGCCTTTTCATTTTCGCATTTTTTGCATGAGGCAGCAATAACTGGAAAGACTTGAGAATCTTTTTCTGAGACTACCGCTATTTTTTTCTTTGCTTCTAATTTTTCAGAGATGGTAAGCTTTGATTTGCTCTTAGTTGAATAATTGCATCTGGGACAGCCGTAGTTTTTTCTTTTTTGAATTAAAATGGCTCCGCATCTTGGACAGAATTCCATCTTAGTTTTTAAGCTGTATAGTTTAAATATGTTTCTGGTTAATTTTTTATGGTTGGTAATTGCTTATTTCAGATTATAATAATGCTTAAATATCAGAAGTTTTGTTTAATATAATGCCGGAAGTTTCAATGTATATTAAAGATGGGGAAGCAGCTCTTATAAAAAAAATTTTTGAAGCTAAAGCTGTTAATAAAGTTATTATAGAAGCATTAAAGAGAGATTTAACCTTTTATACATTAGCTATAGAGAGAGTTACAAGAGATGGCCTATGGAAATCTACAGAAGAGTCTACAGTTCCTGCTGCTATTCTTTACTTACAGAGCAAAAGAGGGTTTGATCATTTAATTGTGAAAAGGCCAGAAGACAAAAATTATGGGTTATGGGAATATCGCTGGACACCTTAACTTTTATATTTTCTAGTTCCCGCTGCAAAATCCTTTTTCAGATGAGCTTCTTGATGGCTCGTAGAATACTAATTTCACCCAGCCCAGGTAAGGAGCCAGCTTGAAAACAGCTTTGCCTACAAGCTGATTTTCCTTTATTTCCTGCTCAAAGAATTGGATCTGGCCAACATTGTCTCCCATTGTCGAGAAGGTTAAGCCATTTTCGCTTTCTTTTATCTTCACAACTCTATGGATTATTGGATTTTTGGAGCCTGCATTGAAAATTATAACATCTCCAATTTTTACGTTTTCTGGTTTTGTTCCAGCAATAAACAGTATATCTCCTTTATTAAATCCTTTTTTAAATATAAAATCTTCGAAGTCTGTTTCTCCTATACTAAGTTTGTTGTAATTGTCTTCATGGCTCTGCCACCATTCGTTGAAGTTTGAAAGCAAATTTCCTTGATGGTACATTGAGCAGGATTCAACAATTGCCAAAGGAAGAGCGGTTCCTGTTGCAAGACTTAGCAATGGAAAGAAAATAAATTTAATTATAATAAAGATGAATATTATTGATATTATCCATCCTTTCAGAGAATCGTCTTTCCATACAATAAACCAGAATTTATTCCAGAATTTTTTAAGGTTCTCTTTATTCATAATTCCAGAAGGAAAAAAGCATTTTTAAGGTTTGGGATTTTGTTTTATTTTCCAAAAATAACTTTTAGGTCTTCCTTTAATTCATCGTGCATTTCTTCACAGTATCCATGAGCGCATGAATTTACTTCAAAGAATTTTTTTGGCTCTTTTGCCAAGTCAAAGGTAATTTTTGCGTCGCTTATGGGAATTATGCTGTCATTTGCGCTGTGAATCATGAAAACATAGTTAGGAGATATTTTATCAATATAATTATCAGGATCTACTGACAGGAGATAAGGCGTAAATGGAAGATTTTCATCTTTTACGTGGAATCCTGAGCTGCTTATTACTATTGCTCCCTTTAGTCTTTTTTCTATAGCTGCCGCAATTATTGCATATCTTCCTCCCATGCTTTCTCCTGCAATTGCAATATTATTTTTGTCTACCTTTTTTGTTGCTTTCAGAACATCATATGCTTTTAACGCATCATAGACGCTTAAATGCTGCGTTGGCTCTTTTCCCTGGCTGAAGATTTTATAGTCCTCTTCAAATCCAAGATAATATCCTCCTGTTTCTCCAACTCCTCTTTGGTCAAGAGTCAGAACAGCATAGCCCAGATTGGCAATTTTTTCTCCAAGAATTGCCTCGCTTTCTTTTGTCACACTGCCGCCTGGAAGAAGAATTAATCCAGGAATATCTTTTTTATCTTTAGGCACTATAAGGAGACTGTAGATGGTTGTTTTGTATTCAAGAAAATTCCTGCTTTCAAAGTTAATTCTATAAATATTAATGCTGTCTTTTTCTTCTTTGAGGCTGATGCTGTAAACTGGAGAGGCTCTATCTTTTGGATAGTGGAATGAATTTTCTTTGAAGTAGTATTTGCCTTTATTTTTATTTTGGACAATTGCATAGGTCAGCAAAGCAGCCAAAACAAAAAATATTATTACTGCTGTATAAAAAGTTTTTTTTCTTATTTTCATTTATTTAAAAAATATCTGCTGTATAAATATTTAGCGTTCTTTAGTTTTTGGCAAGTATTAAATATGTTATTCTCCAATTATATTTATGATTAAACTAAGGAGCGATGATTTAAAGATTTTAAAATCCAAATATTTTTGTATTATTATACCCCTATGGTTTAATGGATAGAACACATCGTTGGGTTAAGGCGATTGGAGTTCAAATCCTCGTGGGGGCATATTACCTTAGGATCAACTTAGCTACATAAACTGAATAACTAAAAGGCAATTTGGTTCAGGTTAAGAATAGGGTGTTGGACTAAAAGATAGATTTTTATTCAAATTGAAAAATTATTTCATCTTATTAAATTGTGTATATAGAAGACCTGTAGTAACTATTACAACTATTAAACTTGCAATATCTGCAAATCCAGATGCGAAACCTACAACCTCATCAATAATTGCTAAAAGAGTATAAGCAATTAAACCTATTTTTTTCATTTTCCAAATATAGATCAAAGTAGGAAGATAGAGTAATGAAAGAATAATTGCGAAAACTGAATACCATAAAGGCATCAGATTTATATTAGGAACAAGACTTACTGCGGACATCCCGATTATAGCAAATAAGATTGATAATGGAACACCAACAAAACCAAGTATACAAATTATTGTAACTAAAATTGGTCTTTTGTTAATTCCTTTTTTAGCCATGTAAGTTGGTGGAGTTTTAGGCTTATAAAATTTTATTCCATAATAAATCTATATCTCTTGAGTAAAATGTTAGGAAGTTAATCCTTTAGATTAACTAATCGTTGGGTGTTTATCTTTAATAATTAAATCGAAACGTTTAAATAACTTGTACAATTGTACAAATAATGGTTACAATGATACAAACAGGGCATAGTAAGATACTAAGACTTTTTTATCTTCATAAAAAATCAAGTTTTCATTTAAGAGATCTAGCTAGAAGAACTAAATTATATCCAAATAGCGTTACGAGATTCTTAAATCAACTTGAGAAAGAAGGTATATTAACTTCTCAAAAAGATGGAAATCTTAAAAAATATAGAATTAAAAAAAGTGAGAAACTATCGAACATTTTCGCATCGTTTGATATTGAAAGATTAAATAAACTGCCCTTATCAAGAAGGAGAGCTATAAATTATTTTTTAGATAAGCTAAATGAAAAACCACTTGTTGTATTACTATTTGGGTCAACAGCAAAAGAAACATTTAGAAAAGGTTCAGATATAGATTTGCTTTTAATAGTTAATAAAAAAATAGACATTGAGAAAGCTAAAGATTATGTAGATGCCCAGATAGGAATTAAAATTAATTGCTTTCAAATAACATATGAAGAGTTTAAAAAAGAAATAAAACTTAAGGAAGATAAAGTTATTCAATCAGCTTTAAATACAGGATATCCCATTTTTAATCAACTGTTATTTTACAAGGTGTATCTAAATGGAGATTAAAGTTTTAAGAAAGTTAATAGCGAATCCTTTACTTTTGAATAAAAGGATAAAGTTCTATGAAAGTAAAAAGATTATACAAAAAGTTCCGTTGGATTTAGAGGAAATTAAAGGGCATATTTCAAAATCAGAGCATAATCTAAAGTTCGTATTAGATAATATGAAATTAGGCTATTATGATTGGTGTATAACTGGTTGTTATTATGCTATTTATCAAATTGCATTAGCTTTGATAAGAGCAAAAGAAGTTTATTCAAAAAACCATGATTCCACTCTTTGTTTATTAGCAAGAGACTATTATCAAGAAGGCATAACTAAAGAAGATATAGAATTAATCAATGTCTTTTTCTTAGATTATCAAGACTTATTGATTTATGTTCATACAAAAGATAAAAGAGAGGAAGCATCTTATTCATCAAAATATAACTTTGATAAAGATAAGGTTGAAGAATTAAGGCTTAAAACAATTGATTTCATAAACAAGGCAAGAGGAATTCTTGATAATATTTTGGACCAAAAAGTTAAATAATTTCTAGTCGTGAGGGAAACGTCAGTAAGTTAACCCTAAGGATTAACTAATCGTTGGTGTAAAATTTAAGGTCAAGGTTTAAATATTTTATTTTCTATTTTCTTAGATGTTTGGTTTGGAAAACGAGAAATTGAAAATTTTAAAGAGACTGAAAACTCCTGCAAAAATCCAGGATTTTTTGGATAGTTTAAAGATAAATTTCGAAGAAAAGGGAGATACATGCATGTCTCCAAAAATGGTTTTGAAAGCAGGAAAATGCCATTGTGTTGAAGGAGCTATTTTAGCCGCTTTAGCTCTGCGTTTTCAGGGCCATAGGCCGTTGATTGTTGATTTACTTGCTCATGACAGAGATTTTGATCACGTTGTTGCTGTTTTCAAAAGAAATGGCAAATGGGGAGGAATTTCAAAAACAAATCATGCTGTTCTCAGGTATAGGGAGCCAATTTATAATTCTATTAGAGAATTAGTTATGAGCTATTTTCATGAATATTTTGATGATAATGGCAAAAAGAATCTAAGAAGTTTTTCTTCTCCAGTGGATTTATCCAGGTTTGACAAGTTTGGATGGATGACTAGTGAAGAAGAAGTTTGGTATATTCCTGAGTATTTAGTTGAAGCAAGACATTTTCCAATTTTGTCTAAGAGACAAATACACGGATTGAGAAAAGCTGATGATATTGAGATTAAGGCGGGGAAATTAGTTGAGTGGAGGAAATGAATTTCAAATCCTAAATATTTTTAAACGATTAATTTCTTAGATTTTTATGGCAGATGAGAGTAAACTTGAAATTCTTTCAATTTATGCAGAGATAAATATGTCTCATAATTCTGCAGGAGAGTTTCTTTCTAATATGGGTAAAGAGGTTAAGGATTTTAATCATTCTAATTTGACAGCTGTTTATGAAGACAGCGATGCTGATAGATATAAAACTAAAGATATTGTTAGGGCAACTGAATTAAAGCTTGCTGAAATTGCTTTTGATAACTCTTTTCTTTGTGTTACTAATCTTGATTATTGCCAGTACTCTAGTGAAAAAAGGCAGTTGATTCTCAAAGGGACTGGCTTGAGAAAGATGAATTTGAGAAAACGATAATAAATTTCAAATCCGAAATATTTATAAATGTATATTTCTTGTGTATACTAGGTTGTATATATAATTAATATAGCCAACCTCTTTTCAACCCTGGGCCGCTAAATGCGGCCTTATATTCATAAAAAACAAAAAATGGAACAAACAAGAACTGATTTCGACAATGCCAGAATTGATTTAGAATCAGGATATGCAAATGGGGGCTCAGGCATTGAGGTTATAAACTATTCTAGGCTTAATGATAAAAATAGAAAATATGTAAGGTCCCTTTTTCAAAGGGAGCCAATAGATAACAAGCTTTTAATTATGGGAAATCTGCTTAATTCTTTGATAAAAGAGAACGAGGTTCATGCAGATTACGCATCTCTTAGTGTTTCTCTTTTAGATGATAGTTTTTATGTATATGTGGGAAGGGAGAAGAGTTGAAAAAATGACAGACATATTTGACAATCAGATTTTATGCAGAAACTGCGATAAAAAAATGAACAAGGCAGAATTTATTAAAAATGGCTTCAGATTAAGGGCTGTTGTGTGCGATAAATGCGATGAGAAAATTATTCATCCTGCCGACGAAGCAGAATATTCCAAGTTTGTCGGCTTGAAAAATAAAGAATTTAATGTTAAAATGAGGCTTGTTGGAAACAGCTATGCTGTTTCAATTCCAAAAGAAATAGTTTCTTTTATGAGAGAACAAGAGAGCAGAATGGACAATATGGTTAGATTATGCTTTGAGGATTTGGGAAGAGTTTCTCTGAGTTTTAATCAGCATGAAATTGAAAATAAGAATGCAAGAGTCATAAGGGCTAGAGAATACAGAGTTATTAAGAATAACAAGTCTGTTCTGCATTTTAAGCAGTTTTCAGATTCTGCGAGTCCGAAACATAATAAAACTTTGATTAGGAGGAACGATGATAAAAAAGAAATACAGGCTTAAAGTTGTTGAAGCTTTGCAGGATGATGCCTACAAAGGAATTGCAAGAATAGATTCTGAAGTTATGCGTGAATTGGAAATTAAAAGAGGAGATGTTATTTATATTAAAGGGAACCGGGAAACTGTTGCTATTGCTGACAGGGCTTATCCTGCGGATGTTGGCGAAGGAATAATAAGAATTGACGGCATTTTAAGAAGAAATGCCAAGACCGGAATTGGAGATGCTGTTGAAATTTCAAAATCGGAAATAAAAGAAGCAAAAAAAATAATTGTTGCGCCTGCCCAAAAGGGAATAATGGTGCAAGCAACTCCTGAAAGCTTAAGGAGAGGCCTTCTTGGAAGGGCTGTTGTTAAAGGAGACGTAGTTGTCCTTGGAGGAGTCCAGAGAAGAAGAGATTTATTTTCTGAGATGGGAGAAGATGAATTTTTGGGCGGACTTTTTGGAGATATGATCAATAACATGGCTTTTGGAAATCTTGGAGGAGGCATTACACAGCTTAGATTTTTAGTTGTGAATACAAACCCAAATCAGCCAGTTGTAATTACTGAAAATACTGAAGTTGTTCTTAATCCTAAAGCTGTTGAAATTTCTGAGGAGAAAATTCCTGAAATTAATTATGAAGATATTGGCGGACTTGAGGAAGAAATCAAAAAAATAAGAGAAATGGTTGAAATTCCTATGAAGCATCCAGAGATTTTTGAGAAGCTAGGCATTGAGCCTCCAAAAGGAGTTTTGCTTCACGGACCTCCTGGCACTGGAAAAACGCTTTTAGCCAAGGCTGTTGCAAATGAAACTGATGCTAACTTTATACTTCTTAATGGTCCTGAGGTTATGTCTAAGTTTTATGGAGAGTCTGAGAAAAAAATAAGAGATATTTTTGAAGAGGCTGAGAAAACAGCGCCTGCTATAATTTTTATTGATGAAATTGATGCTATTGCCCCAAAAAGAGAAGAAGTTTCAGGAGAGGTTGAGAGGCGTGTTGTTTCACAGATTTTGACAATGATGGATGGCCTGAAAGGAAGAGGAAAAGTTATTGTTATTGGAGCCACAAACCGAGTTAATTCTCTTGACCCTGCTTTGAGAAGGCCTGGAAGATTTGACAGGGAAATTTCTATTAATGTTCCTGGTAAAAAAGGCAGGAGAACTATTCTTGGAATTCATACAAGAGGGATGCCTTTGGATAAAAATGTTAATTTGGATGAGCTTGCCTCTATAACACATGGTTTTGTCGGCGCTGATCTTGAAGCTCTGACAAAAGAAGCTGCTATGAATGTTCTTAGAAAGTTTCTTCCAAAACTTAAGCTTGATGGTGAAGAACAAATCCCTCAGGAAGTTCTTGAACAGCTTATTGTTTATCAGGAAGATTTTGTTGAGGCTTTAAAAGTTGTCAGGCCTAGCGCAATGAGGGAAGTTCTTGTTGAAACTCCTAATATTTCTTGGAATGATGTTGGCGGTTTAGATAATGTCAGACAGGAATTGCAAGAAGCTATTGAATGGCCTTTGAAATTTCCAGAAATATTTACAAGAATGGGAATAAGGCCCCCTAGAGGAATTTTGCTTTACGGGCCTCCTGGCACTGGAAAAACGCTGTTAGCCAAGGCTGTTGCAAAAGAAGCTGAGGCAAATTTTATTCAGGTTAAGGGACCTTCTTTGCTGAGCATGTGGGTTGGCAAAAGCGAAGAAGGAATGAGAAAAGTTTTTGAGAGAGCCAGGCAGGTAGCGCCTTGCATTATTTTCTTTGACGAAATTGATTCCCTTGCTGGCAAGAGAGGAATTGACAACGGAACTAAAGTTACTGAGAGAGTTTTGAATCAGATGCTTGCAGAGATGGATGGCTTGGAGGATATGAAAGATATACTTGTTATTGGAGCCACAAACAGGCCAGATATGCTGGATCCAGCTGTTTTGAGACCTGGAAGATTTGACAAAATACTTTTAGTTAATGCGCCTAATGAAGCTGGAAGATTAAAAATTTTAGAAATTCACACAAAAAAAATGCCTTTGGCGAAATCTGTGAGTTTGAAAGATATTGCCAAGAAAACAGATGGGTTCACAGGAGCTGATCTTGAAGCTCTGACTAGAGAAGCTGCCATGATTGCTCTTAGAGAATCCAAAGAGACGGAAAAAGTCAATGGGACTCATTTTGAAGAAGCAATGAAGAAAGTAAAGCCAAGCGTTTCAAAAGGAATGATTGAGGTCTACAAGAAGATTGAAGATAACTTTGTGAGAACTGCCAAGGCTGTTGTTCCTACAGAGAATTCTTATTTCGGATAAGTTTAAAAGCTGGATTTTTTAAGATTTTAATGGAAGAATATTTGGCTATGTGCGGGACTTGCTCAAATATTTATCACATTGGCAGATTTATTCCAGACTTTATTTGACTAATTTTCCTTTTATAAATTTTGTTTTATGCGGAGGATGTTTGAATAAAGGCTTAGAAGAGATGATTAAAGATAAAAATAAAGGAAATGATGTGAATTTATGAAATATAATAATTTAATAAGTCGTCACAATAACTTTATCTTCAACTAAAAAGGTGTTTTCTGCCTGCGCGACTTTTGCCCCTTCTATTTCAACTAGCTGTGGAAACTGATGCAGATTTCCATTGTTTTCAAGCTGCTTTAATCCGAAAAGCGCTTTGCTCCCTAATTTTTTGTGTATCCAGCGGGAACAGAATGGAAGTGTTTTATATTCTTTTATTATGAATTCAAGGACTTCTCTTGCTATTGGAGATCTTGGATTTTTTTCAGAAGCCATCTGGTAAATTCCTGAAGGCTTTCCGTTATGAACTCTTCCAGATCCTGTGCTTGAGAAAGGCTCTATTGCGTAAAGTCCCTTTTTTATTTTTAAATCTCTTTTGTCGTCTATGTTTGGGATTGTCAATCCGGCATGCAGATCATTTTGGTCAATCTGATGCCCTGAAAGATTTATTACCGGACTGAATTTGTGTGATTCAATTTCTTTTTGAATAACTCTGCCGATTTCAGAAGTAGAGACTCCTAGCTTCATTGCTGATTGCGCTTTTTCAAGAGCAGCCTCAGCTGCTGCAATAAGTTTTTTGTTTTCTTCTGAGTTTTCAAGGTCAAAAGATATTGCTGTGTCTGCAACCCAGCCGTCAACATGAACTCCCAAATCAACTTTCAATAATCCGCGTGCAAGAGTCTTGTCATCATGGGAAGGGGTGTAGTGCGCTGCGATATTGTCTATTGAAAGGTTTGTCGGGAATGCCGGCTTTCCTCCCAACTCTATAATTTTCTTCTCAATTTTTTCAGCGATTTCAAGCAAAGGAACATCTTTTTTCACAAATGTTTTTGCATAAGCTTTGACTTGAGATGCTATTTTCCCTGCTTGGATGATTTTTTCTGTGTTCATTTTGATTTTTTGAGCATATTATGCTTTATAATAATTTTTATAAACTAATGTTTAATTAGTTTGTTATTATGGATAATGTGGACTACTCTCCAGAAGTTCTTTCAAAATTAGAGATGTTTTTTAACTCTCCAATTTTGCAGGATAATAAAGTTTATATTAATAATAGGGAAATGTCTCCTAAAGATGTTTATAAAGAGATTGTAGACAAGACAGAATTCGGAGTTAATTTTTATAACTCTTTTTCCAGCACTTTATCTTCGCTTGAAGGAAGTTTTCCTAAAGAGCTTATTCATGTAATTTTTGATGCTATTTCTCAAAAACAATAATCTTTTTAAATAAATTTAACTTGAATGAAAAATGCTAAAGAGAATTTCAATAGGTCACCTAGAAAACCTTGTTACAGATTCAAAAAGAAGACTAGAAATACATGACCAAGGATTAATTGTTTTTAAAAGGAAAAAATCTGGAAAGGTAATAAAAGCTTCAATAAAGAATCAGGATACAGAATCTGAATTAAAATTTGAAACTAATCTTTCAATCTTGTATTTTGGTAAGGTTAGCCACAAAATTTATAGAGATGCTTTATTAACTGAAATAGACAATTTTCTAGCAAAGAAAAACTTTTATATTTGTGAGGCAGATTACCATCAAAATTGGAGAGGCAATCAAGAATTGAGGGGATGTTTATACTCTGAACCCGCTCGCAATTTTGTAAGTGATGAAAAACTTATGCCTACAGCATATTTTGAATAGAATTTTTGAATTAATTTTTCTCAACAACCGCAATGATTTCTCTTCCTGAATTTATGTTTTTTATTTTAAAGCCGGTTTTTTTGAGCAATTCAGAGAGTTCTTTCTCATCATACAGATAATAATACCTTTCGCCTTTTTCCCTCCATTTAACCATTTTATTTTTAGGGGAATTTTTAAACCAATTAGAATTTTTATTCCATACAGTGATCATTGCCTGAGATTTTGGTTTTAAGACTCTGTAAAGCTCATTTAGGGCTTTTTCTCTGTCTTTTTCTTTTTCAATGCAATGAATTGATGCTATGGCTATTGCGCTATCAAAGAAATTATTTTTGAAGGGAATCTTCTCTGATTTTGCTATAAAGAATTCAGCAGAAATTTTCTTTTTCTCTGCGTTTTCTTCTGCATATTTTATCATTTCTTTAGAAAAATCAACAAGATACATTTTTCCATTCTTAATTTTAGAAAGATGTCTTCCTGAACCGCAGCCTAAATCAAGAATTCTGCCTTTTTGTTTTTTGAGGAATTCTGAAACTTCTTTCACAGGCTTTTGCCTGAAATTATTCCATTCTTCTGCAATTGAATTCCAGGTCTGTTGTTGGTTCATTATTTTGTTAAAGTGTTTATATTTAAAAACATGATTTTTCTTAGGGGATAAATGCAAACCCAAAAATCATACACAAAGGAAAACCCCAAAAAGCCCACAAGAAGCATTTCAGGAGTCACTCCTCTGACTGTTGTTCTCAAGCCCAGAAAATGCGATCATGGAACGTGCATCTTTTGCCCGGGAGGAGATTATGTTCCTCAGAGTTATACTGACAAAAGCCCTGCAATAATGAGGGCTTTGACAATGGCTTTTGACCCTTACAGGCAGGTTAATGCTAGACTGAACGCTTTGCAGAAAATGGGTCATCCAACTGACAAAATTGAGGTTATTGTTTTAGGCGGAACTTTTCTCCAGTATGAAATTGATTATCAATATGAGTTCATTAAAAGATGCTTTGATGCATTAAATAGAAAAGATTCTCAAAATCTTGAAGAAGCAAAAAAAATAAACGAGACGGCCGAGTATAGATGTGTTGCCCTGTGCATTGAAAACAGACCAGATAATTGCTCTCCAGAAGAAATTAGAAGAATGCTTGAGTTTGGAGCTACAAGGGTTGAGATTGGAATTCAGATTCTTGATGATGAAATTTACAAAAAGATTAATAGAGGTCATAAAGTTGAAGATGTTGTTCAGGCGTCTAAAGATTTGAAGAATGCCGGCTTTAAATTAGGCTATCATATTATGCCTGGTCTTCCTTATAGCAATCCTGAAAAAGATATGGAGAAGTTCAAGCTTTTGTTTTACGATTCTAGGTTCAGACCAGACCAGCTGAAAATTTATCCTTGCCAGATTGTTGATGATTCCCCTCTCGCGAAAATGTATAAAAAAATTAATTACATGCCTTATGATGAAGAAACAACAAGGAAGATTCTTACAGAAATGATGCAGGTTATTCCAGAGTATTGCAGAGTCATGAGAGTTATGAGGGAAATTCCAAAGGAAAAAATGACTATTACTCCTTTAAAGCTTGAGTTAAGAAAAGAAGTTGAGGAAAAATTAAGAGAGTCTGGAATAAAGATTAATGAAATAAGGATGAGGGAGATTGGGTTTAACAAAGAAGTTGATGATAACATTATTCTTAAAATTCTTGAGTATGAGGCTTCAGAAGGAAAAGAGTTTTTTTTGCAGTTAGTCAATAAAGATGATATTCTTTTTGGGCTCTTAAGGCTAAGGATTTCTGAAAGAGGAGCTATGGTTAGAGAGCTTCATATTTATGGGAAAGCTCTTGAAATTGGCAAGAAAGGTGAGGTTTCACAGCATAGGGGGTTGGGAAAATGGCTCATGGATGAAGCTGAAAAGATTGTTAAAGAGAAAGGAATGAAAAAGATTGCAGTTATTTCAGGGATTGGCGTCCGTGAGTATTACAAGAAGCTGGGATACAATTTAGAAGGATTTTATATGGTTAAAACATTAAAATAAAAAATAATTTTGTTTCCTGATTACTGTTAGAACTTACTAACTAGAATTTTCTGTGCTTTGAAAAGCATTCTTTACAGTAAACTGGCTTGCCTTCTGTTGGCTTGAATGGCACTTCGCATTCTTGCTTGCATTCTGAACAAACAGTTTTGTGCATATCTCTTGGTCCAAAGTTCCCTCTAGGTCCGCCTCTGTCTCCGCCGAATCTTCTTGGTCCACTTGGTCCTCGTCTATCTCCAAATTCTCTCATTTTTACCTCCATAGGTATTTAATCACGCTGCACCCTCTTGAGTGAAGTCGCTGATCTTAGATCTAAGATTGATACAGAAATGGTGTTTTTAAGGTTTTTGGGTGGCTTAAATCTAGGATTTATATTTTTTACTTTAATTGGCTAAACCAAGCAAGAATTCCAATAATAATTAGCCCCCAAGAAATATTCATAGTGTAGCCAATATATTTGGCATAAGCGCCTCTTAAAATTAACTCTTCCCAAAGGAATGTTAATAAAACTAGTATAGCTCCTGCAAAAAATAGGATTTTCCCTGTAGTTTTCCAGTTCATAGATAATATATTTTTCCTGGATTTTTAAACATTGTTCCTTAAATTTGATTAGTGAATTTAGAAAACACTGTGCTCTTATAAAAATCTTTTATTTTCTTGAGCATATCTTCTGAAAAACCATTGCAGGAATATAAGCTCATCTTTTTTTACTTGGGCTCTTTCTAAAGCATTATAATAGCTATTTCTATTTAAATATGGGATGTCAAACATTGGAAAACCATGCTTATTAAGGACAAAGTTCATCATAATTCTTGAAATTCTTCCATTTCCATCTCCAAATGGATGTATTGTAACAAATTTTAAATGAACTAAAGCAGCTAGCTCCACTGGATTTATTTTATTCTTGTTTTTATTATACCAATTGAAAAAATCTTTAATTAGGAAATCAAGTTCTGCTGGCATTGGGGGAATGAACTTGCTTCTAGATATCATAACTTGATGGTTTCTTGTTCTTCCTGCTAGGCTTTCCTTTGTTTCTTGGAACAAAAGCTTGTGCCAGTAGAGAATTATTTGCATGCTTAAATTATTCTTATAATTTAGCATTTCATAAAAAACTTTCTTGTGATTTTCTGCTTCTTTAATATCTCTTACTGGTTTTTCCCCTGGAGAAATGCCTTTTTCAAGAAGATTTGCTGTATCCTTAAGCGTTAATTTGCTTCCCTCTATTCTCTGGGTGTTATAGGTGAACTTAATCATAAAACTTTCAATTTCTTTTTCTTTGGCAGAAAAAGGCAGATGCTTCATTTCTTTTGAATAATTTTCTTTTATTTTTTTGAATAGATTAAACCACTCTTCCCTGTAAATATCAAACATAAAACTTTTTTTTATGTCTTCAATGTTTTTTGGAATTTCTTTCCCTAGGTAAATCTGTTTTTTTTTAACCTTCCCATCTTTTCTGAAACTGTGCTCTAAGTAGAAATATTTCTCTTTTCCAATTATTTTTTTTGATATAATCACCATAGAAATTATTACCTCTACATATTTATAAACCTTTCTTTTTTGATTAAATGTAGAGTTAAACGCCCCTGCTCATAGTCTCATTTCTTCTTCTTTTCAACTCTGACTGTAACTTTGCCTTTGTATTCTTCAGTGAGTGCAGGCAAGAGATGAGACAATAGCTGGTCTGCAGTCATTCTTCTAATTATGCCTTTTGAACTCTTTTGCGTCCAGCCAATTTTGTCTTTTTTGTAAGTTTGGGCGCTTCCATGCTTTGTTATTAGATAAATTACACACTCGCTGTTTTTCATTATATATTAAAAACAAAGAAGTTTAAAAATCTTAAAAACGCCCCGTCCGGGATTCGAACCCGGGTCACGGCCGTGAAAGGGCCGCATTCTTGGCCTCTAAACTAACGGGGCTGAAAAATGCTTGAAAGATATGTTTTTGCTTAATCTTTCTTGCGCTTCTTTATAACCAGAAATAAAATTGACTTTTAAACCTTAAGGTTTTTCAGGCATTATTATCCAGGCAGCTAGATAGGCGATTATTCCCAAGCCCACAGATACTATTGTTCCTATCGTCCAAAGCAGCCTAATTAGTGTTGGGTCTGCGTCAACATATTCTGCAATCCCGCCGCAAACTCCTCCTATAATTCTTTGCTTTTTGCTCCTGTAAATTTTTTTTGTCATTTTTTATTTTTTTCTAGAAAAGATTTTATTGCAAAATAACTCCCTCCAAATACAACGATTCCAGGGATTAGCGCGATTCCTAAAGTTGGCGCGAGAACAGCTGTTCCAATAGTACCTATTAAGCCGGCTCCTGTGCTTTCAAGAACTTTTGTCATCATAGGTATTTGCTTTTCAACGTCTTTTTGAAATGAGTCTATTTGCATCATATATTTGCCATCTTTGAATATTTTGACTTTTCTTTCTTCTTCTGATACAAGAATTGCTATATTCCCTTTTTTTGAAGCAGTCATTGCTGCAGCGTGCCTTGTTCCGAATCCTATAAATGGCTTTGTGTTTTTTATAAGAACGCTATACTCAACCATATCTCCCTGATTATTTATTATAACTGCGCCATCAATAACTGCCAGGCCCTTTAGAACTTTTTCAACTCCTTTGCTGAATATGTTTAATTCTCCAAATTTTTGCTTTGTGAGCTTTTCATATTTGATGTTTTCTCCTATTACAAAAAGAGCGCCATTTCCTTCTCTTGCTATTTCAATTGATATTTTGAGTATCTTTTCTTCTATATCTTTTAATGTTCTCTTCATTTTATTGATTAATGCATTTTGCTCTTTTAAATGTTTTTTAGGTAAATTCTAGATCGTTTTTGAAAACCTTTTTCTGAAAGGTTTATTATATTCAAAGTTCTTGCAGTTAGTTCTTTTGGAAACCTTTTTCTAAAAGGTTTATTTTTAGGTAAATTTAAATATCTATAATGACAGTTATTTTTGTTTAGAATGATAAATGAGCCTGTAGCTCAGCCTGGTTTAGAGCACTGCTCTTATACGATTGCGATTCGTTAGAGTTGCATCTCTCATAGAATAATCTAAGAGAGGCAGGGGTCCACGGTTCAAATCCGTGCAGGCTCATTTTTTTCTTTTACAATAACTTTTAAATAGTTACCCTACCA
>JBBSXA010000037.1:0-8634 GCA_038045985.1 Nanobdellota archaeon | reverse complement strand
TCCGTGCAGGCTCATTTTTTTCTTTTACAATAACTTTTAAATAGTTACCCTACCAATTTTTACATAGGCAAAAGGGGTTTTCTTTCGAATCAATCGGAGGCAAAGAAAAGATTCGATTGGTTGCAGGATCGAAAACCAGCTGGTGGTTTTCAATGGTTTATAAGAAATACATAAAAAGAGATGGGAAAATTTATGGGCCTTACTTGTACAAGAGCATTAAAAGAGATGGTAAGGTAATTACAGAATATATTGGACATCATTCTGAAATAAAAAAAGAATCAGCAATTCATGGCTTTCATGGTAGGGTAAAAAATAACTCAAGAAGATTTTGGACTTTTGCAGGGATTTTTTGTTTGATTTCAGTTGTTTTGATTATTGGTTTGATATTTTTATTTCAATTTGGAGCAACAGGAAAGGCATCAATTGAAATTCAGGGTAATTATTTGCCAGGAGAACAGATTTTAGGAAACTTGAATTTGATTTTGAAGCAAGGAGAATTAATTCCTGTTAGCACAAAATTGATTGTTGATAATTCTGGAGAAATTAGTGAGTATGACTTAAATGATTTAATTGGGGATAATTTTGTACAAGGAGATTTCTTTATTGAGGACAGAAATGTTGCTGGAAATGGAGATGGTTTTGGTGTTCAAGGTGAAAAAGAAATTTATCCTTTAGTTGATTTTTCTTTTAGGGTTGTTAGTTTAGAGAAGAGTCAGGAAGATATTACTGCAATTGTAAATGAAACTGAAACTAATGATACTTCTGGAGGTTCAACAGAGGGAAGTACAACAGATGGGGAAACAACAGAGCAAACTCCTACAAGTGAAGAAGCTATTCCGCCACAACCAGGAACTACAGAGGAACAAACCCCTCCAATACCTGCTCCAGAACAAACTACAGAGGTTCCTTTACAAGAAACACCAACTGAAAGTGATTCTTCTGATGCTTCATCTTCTGAATCAAGCTCCCCTGCTGGAGAAAGCTCTGGCAGTTCTGATACTGGCTCTGATGCTGGAGGAATTACTGGCGGAGTTATCTCTGGAGAAATTATTCAGGGGCAAGTTTCAAAAAGTTCTCCTTTTGAATATATTTTAAATGAAGGAGAAAGCGTTGAAATTGTTGATTCTTCACAGCTTGTTAGTTTTCAAATAGAGAATGGTAAAGCAATTTTCACAACAGGCTATTACGAGCTTGAAAAAGGGTTTGGCAGCGATTATTTAAAAAATGAAAAAGTTAATTTTCCAATTGATTTATCCCAATTGAATTTGATTGCAAGTGAGGGAATTTTGAAGTTTAGTTTTGTGTATGGAGGAATTGAGATTACTTCTTCTGAGAAGCAGATTTTTGTCGAAGAAGTTGCTAATGAAACCTTAATTGATCTAACTAATTTAACTAATCAGAGTGAGTTTAACATTACAAACTTTACAGAATTTAATATGACTGAAATGAATGTTTCAAATTTCACAATAGAAGGGAATTTTACCGTTAATACAACTCAGTTTGGGGCTGTTTTAGGCCAGCCTGTTAAGTGGAAAAAAGAAATTGAGGTTTCTCAAATTAGTTCTTTGAGAATTGATCTTCCAAAAATTGCCGACAAGGTTTTGATTAAAAAAATTAATGATGATGGGACAGAAGAAATTGAATATGATGAAGAAGGAGAAATTTCTGGCCAAAAAGAAAAAGGTAAGGGCATTGAAGAGAATAGTGTTAATATGGCTAATGAAACAGCTGAAAATGAAACCGAAACCAATGATACTTTGGGAGGTTCATTATTTACTGGAGGTATTACAGGAGATGTTGTTCAGGTTGAAGAGGCTCAAGATTCTAAAGATGTTGTTATTGATGCTGTTGTTGGCAGCTATGAAGTTGAGTATGAAACTCCTGCCCCAACTTCTCTCGAAGGTAATTTTACTGAAGGAAAAAAAGAGATTGTTATAAATGGAAATGATGAGTTACACTACCAGAATGTTCTTGCCTTTTCACAACTGCCATACGAAATTCAAAATCCTGCAAGCGCTAAAATCTACTGGTTAAATAATGGAAACAAAGAGTTAGCTAATTCAGAGTCTATTGATAGTGATGGCAATGGCCTTTATGATTATGTTCAATGGATTGTTCCTCAGTTAAGCAATCAAACCTATGAACTTTCTATAACTATTATCAATGTTCAATCTTATCCAACTGTTGGGGGAAATTGGACAGTTGAATTTACCACTACTGGGCAGGCTGACTTGAGAGTTACGCCAGTTAATGAAACAAGTTTTGGAATCTCTGCTCCTGATGACCTTGAGTTCTTAGAAATTAAATGTGGAAGTTTAGCACAAAATTATACTTGGGAAAATTCATCTGTTCTTGTTTCTAATTACTCATGCAATGAAACTGGTTATGAAATTTCTCTTGTTATAACTCCTGGAAAACATGATCTTGAATTTGATTACGGTGGAATAAAAGCGCAGGCGCATAACGATGCTGGCCCAAGCCCATGCACTGGTACATCTGAAGAGCTTATCTGTGACAGCTTTAATGACAATTCTTTGAACACTAGTTTATGGGGCGTTTATGCCGATGAAGTTAATGCTTCTTTAAATGAGACTAGTCAAAATGTTGTATTAAATGCCTGGAATGGTTCGGCATTTCCTGTGGACTATTCAGGGGTTGGCTTAATAAATAATAATTCTGCACACTCTCAATTTTATGGTAAAACAGGTGTTTATTCCCTTGGTTTTAATTACTATCCTAATAACATTTCTACTGCAGGAGGATTTGGGCGTACAGGATTATTCATAAGAAGCAATCCTGCGTCAAGAGAGAGCGTTCATGGAGCTCCTAAAGGCAAATCTATTTTTATAAAATTGGGTGGCTGGAGTCAAGGACTCAATAATCTTGGTACTGGGATTTATTATTATGATAATAATCTTGACACAGAATCTCCTTATATAATTGGCCAGGATACTTCAAACATCTTTTCTTCTGTAAGATGGTATAATATTAGTGTTAATTATAATGGCGAGACTAAAAACATCTCTGTTTATGTGGATGGAAACTTAAAAGCAAGTGGAAATATTTCGGATTCCAATTTCAGCCAAATTTCAAATAATATTGCATTTGAGTTTTATGCTAGTTCTCGTAGCGATACTGGAAATAGAATTAATACCTATGATAATATAAGGATAAATTCAACTGGGCTACCTTACACTTGCGGAAGTATGTCTGGGAGTACTACTCTTTTTGGAAACCTGGGCTCAACGGGAACCTGTATAAACATAAATTCAAGCAATGTTGTTTTGGACTGCAATGGCTATAAAATAACATATGGAAGCTCTTTATCTGGTTATGGTGTTAGTGTTAATGGATATAATAATATTACAATAAAAAACTGCGTAATAGAGCAAGGGGGGACTTCTTCTAGCAGTTATGGAATATATGTAGTTTCTTCCAATAATAGCAGAATTGAGAGTAATTATGTTTTGACAAGAGGCAGTAACTCTGATGCGCTGCGTTTTACAGGAATTATTTCTAATGACTCCATACTTTCAAACAATGTTTCCACGACTGGTGGCACTTCTCATGGAATTAATTTATATTTCGATTCTGCTCCAGCTTTTAATAGTTTTACAAATAGTTCAATTTCTTCAAACTATGTTTCCACTACTGGAAGCAATTCTTTTGGAATAAATCTCCAAGGCAGAGTTTCAGACAATACTTTTTCTTTGAATACAATAAATGCATCAGGAAATGCAATCAGGCTTTATGGACTTCTATCAAATTTTTCTGATTCTTTTCTTAATTATAACAATTCTTTTTTTGATTCTGTAGTTTTAGATGCAGGTTCTTATGATGTTTATGTTATAGCAAGCCGCAATAATAAATTCATTAACGTTTCATTTAATGAATCTAACTATTTTGTTTCTCCTAGTGGAAGCAACAATTTTACTGTTATACGATATGGAGATGTTAATGTTACTGATTCTCTTGGCCAGCTAGTTTCCTCTGCAAGTGTCTCAGCTAAAGATGTTTTTAATGACAATTCTTTTTCAGGAATAACTAATGCCAGCGGTATTTTAGCTAAGCAGCAGGTTTTTGATTACACTAGAAAACCATCAGGTGTTACTACTTTTTACAATAACCACACTTTAAATGTTACGAAATCAGGATATCTTACTAAGATTGTTTCTTCTAATTTCAGTTCAGGGTATAAAGTCGTTAATGTTGTTCTTGACTCTCAAACAGATACTTGCAATCCTATCCCTGGCAATGATTTAGTCATTACTACTTCTTTAGTATGTCCAGATTCATCAATTAATGTAAGAACACTCAATATCACTTCAACAGGAAATTTAACTTTGATAAGAGGAAATTTGAGTGTTAATCAAACAATTGTCGGCCAAGGAGGCTCTCTTACTATTAAAGATTCAAAGGGAACTATTTGGCAGAATGGAAACCTAACAATTTCCGGAACTTATGTTCTGGATAATTCTACTTTGAGGATGAACGGAACAACAATAAATGGAAGCATTGGAATTAATGTTACTTCTACTGGAAATATGACGATAAAAAACCAAAGCAATGTAACTAATGGCGAAAACGCAGGATATAGATATTTTTTTGTTGCTAATTCAGGAAGCAATTTTTCAATGAACTCTTCTTCATTGAGTTATGCTGGGTGGAATGCCTCTCAAGGACAAAAGGGATTGGAAATATATGGGTCTGTTTTGATCTTTAAAAATAATATAATAAAGAATAATTTTAGAGTTGTTATTTATTCTACTAATAATATCTTCGAGAATAACACTTTTATGAATCATGATATAGGTGTTAACTTAGAAAACTCAAATAATTCAATTATTAACAATACTTTTATCAACAACAATAAAGGAATTTTTGCCACTAATGCATTTAATTCCAGCATCTTGGACAATTATTTTGCCTTTAATTCTATCGGGATGGAGTTATCTCTATTTATTGATGATTCTAGAATTTTTAGAAATAAAATTTATAATTCTACACTTAAAGCTTTGTCTCTTTACTCTCCTAATGTAAATTTTTCTGAACTTGAAATATACAATGCTTCGACATGTCTGCATTTTTTGGCAGGTAATATTGGCTCTTCGTTTTTAAAAGATTCTTCAGTAAAAAACTGTTTTGTTAATGATGTGTATTTTGATGCTCCTGTTACCTTTATGAACATTTATTTTCTGAATGTTTCGTTCAACAAAAGTAAGGTTGGATTCCATGCAAATTCAGTTGATTATCTTGCTGTCCAATGGTATCTTGATGTTAATGTAAGCGACTCTGCGACTGGAATCCCTATTAATGCGGCTAATGCAACTGTTTCAAATGTTTCAGGAGCCTCAATTTTCTCTGAATTGACAAGCTCTTCTGGGCTTATTTCCAGGCAGAACATAACAGAGTATTCTCAAAATAGGACTGCTGTAATAAATTCAAACAACTATTCAATTAACGTTACAAAAGCCGGCTATTTTAATTATTCAGGAGCTTTTAACATAACAAGCAACTTGATTTTTAATGTTTCCCTTAACCCTCTTGTGCAATACAATACATGCAGCCCTACGTCTGGCTCTGACTTGCTGATTAACACAACAATCTCCTGTGAAAATAGGACAATAATTGTCAACACAACAAATGTGACTTCAACTGGAAGCCTTACATTAGTCAATTCTACCCTAATTAGCGGAGACACTTCTATCTATAATGGGGGATCGCTTAGTGTTTATAATTCGACATCAACAATATGGCAGAATGACAATTTGACAGTTTTTGGAAGTTATGTTTTGGATAATTCTACTTTGAGGATTAATGGGACAAGCGTTGATGGGAGCATTGGAATTAATGTTACAGCTACTGGCAAGATTAACATTACTAGAGGCTCTTTAGTTACTTATGGAAACGATGCTTCTTTTAGATACTTTTTTTTGACTTACTCTGGAAGCACCCTTTACATGAAAGACTCAGTAGTTGAATATTCTGGATGGGCTTCTGGAACAGGACAGAGAGGGCTTGAAGCCAGTGGCTTTTCAAACATAACTTCAAGCACATTCAGAAACAATTATCATGGCTTGGTTTTGAAATCAGATGGGAATTTTTTGTATAATGATACTTTTGTCAATAATTCTTTGAATGGCTTGAGTGTTTTTTCATCATTTAATACTTTAAATAGTCTTTTTAGCAGATACAATTCTTATGGTGTTTATTTGCAATCATCTGGAGAAGGAACTGGAGACCATAATCTTTTTGATAAGCTGAATGCTTCTTATAATTCTATTGCTGGAGTCTGGTCTACAGCTTCAATGCCTAATATTACTCTTATCAACAGTTATATTGGCTCAACTCCTATAGGAATGCAGTTAACCAGCTCAACAAATTCCACCATAAAGAATAACACTTTTTACAATAATTCTGACAGGTCTCTTAGGTTAGGTTCAACAAGTAATGCTACAGTTGAAGGCAATATTTTTAATTATTCAGGATATGGGCTTTACTTAGAAAGTTCTACTGGAATTGTCTTTGAGAATAATTCAGCTTTCTTCTGTGCGACTTGTTATTTCCTTTCAGACCAAAACAACAGCGTTTTCAAAAGCAATAATATTACTAATTCTGCGATTGGCTTGCGCTTTTCTTCTTCGAACAACAATACGCTTAATGGCTTCAAAATTACAAATTCTACTAGCGGATTGTATTTCTTATCTTCAAATAATAATATTTTCAGCAAATTTGAAATCTTGAACAGCAGCTCTGAAGGAATATTTTTTGCAAGCGGTTTGGGAAATATCTTCAGGAATTTCAACTTATCCAGAAATACTTATAGCATCCAATCTTCTGGATCTGCGTTAGGAACATTCAATAATATTCTTATTGACTCTTTTTCAAGCCCTTCTTCTGCAGATGCCAGATTTAATGGAAATTTAGGGAGCGCTAATTTCACTTTCTTGAATGTCAGCTCTTCTGGATATTCAACTTCTTTTGTCAGCTCCAACTGCTCAACTAATTTCTGCAATCTTTATGTCAAATGGTATTTTGATTTAAATGTTACAAATTCTTCCGGCGCTTTGCCTGGCGCAAGCGTTTCTGCCTGGAACAATATCGGCGGCTTTGTTTTCTCTGATACTACAAATTTATCAGGCCAGATTTTAAGGCAGAACATTACTGCAATGCTAAAAAGCTTTTCTTCAAATACAACTTACAATAATCACACAATTAATATTGCAAAATCAGGATATGGAAATTATTCAGAAAGCATCAATATAAGCGGAAATAAAAAATTGGCTGTTTTCTTGAATGCGCTTCCTTTTGTTTCTAATGTTGCTCTTAATGCAAGTTCTGCGAATAATCTTTCAACAGATAATTTGAGCGTTTATTATTCAAAGTTTGATTCAGACAATGATAATGTTACAATAATAGCTAATTGGATTAGAAATGATACTCCTGTTGCAGTGCTGAATATGCCTTTTGATACAAATGTGTTTGGCGTAGAGGCAACGGTGAAAGATTATTCTGGATTCGGAAATGCTGGAGCTCTTGGGAACTCCACTTCAGGAACTCAGTCGACTTGGAATTCCTCTGGAAAGGTTGGAGGAGCCTATCAGTTTGATGGTGTTAATGATTTTATTAACATTTCTCACAGCAATAGTTTGAATCTTACTAATCTTATGAGCGTTGAAGTTTGGATTAAGCCTTCAATGGTTCATGAATCAGGAGGCAATTACGGTGTTATGGCTAAAGCATCAAACCCTTCTTGGAGCTGGCAGCTGAGGTTTGGCAATGATGCTGCTGGAGATAGATTGGGATTCCAGTTTAACAACGGAAGCCTGCCTGGTGTTTGGGTTAATGTTGATCAAAATTTAGCGACAGGGCAATGGCATCATATCTTTGGCACTTACAATCAAACGCATGTTTCAATTTATTTGAATGGGGTTTTGAAAGAGGTAAAAACAATTAGTGCACTTCAAACTCCTTTAGTTCCTTTAGTTATCGGCAATGACGGTTGGCCTGCAAACTTTTTCAATGGGACAATTGATGAAGTTAGGATTTATAACAGAAGTTTGAGCAAGGAACAAATTTATGAAAATTATCTGGCTGGTTTGATAAATCACTCTGTCGAGAAAATTTTGGATCAGGAGACTATTTCAGGAGACAATTGGAGTGTTTCTTTAACTCCTAATGATGCTAAAAATGACGGCATTACTGCTTTGAGCAATAATTTGTATCTTGCTAATTCACCTCCTAACACAATTCTAGTTGAGATTAATTCTTCTCTTGGAAATAACTTAACTTTGGAGGACTTGAACTGCTATGCAAGCATTTTTGATTCTGATACGCCTACAGTTTATGCGAATTACACATGGTATAATAATTCTGTTTCTTTTTTGAGCGGGCGAACAGGGCCGTTTGCCAGAGATAATAATTTTCTGATTGCTACACTTGGCAATGGAAATACTTCTAAATGGGATAATTGGACATGCTCTATTCAGGCTTATGATGGAAGCCTTTATGAAGGAGACTGGAATAATGCAACTTTGATGATATTAAATACTCTGCCAAACGTGACTCTTGTTCTGCCGGAAGATAATAATATTACTTACAACAGAACTCCTGCATTTTATTGGGATGGTTTTG
>JBBSXA010000036.1:0-5428 GCA_038045985.1 Nanobdellota archaeon | reverse complement strand
TAACATTGTTCCAAGGTAGATTAACTTTTACCTTGGGACTTTTTCAACAGAGCCTAAAATATTGATTTTTGAATAATTTATGAAGCTTGTTGAGATCTTTGAAGGAGAGGAGAGAACATTTAACTCTGAAGATATTCATCCAAAATTAATGTCTTATTCTTTTAAGATAAAGGGAATGGGAAGTGATGCTGCTTTCTTGTCTGATTTCTACTCCTTGATTAAATCTTATGGTGCTGGGGAATTATTGTTAGATGTAACGTTATTGGCACAGGACCTAATGAAACTTATATTAAGTTTGAAACCTCGCCTGCTCCAAAAGGAGAAAATGGAGACGGCCCTTAATTTTTATTTTTCATAACCTTTAAAAACATTTTATTCTTAATGTTGAGATGAGATTTAAAGAGGTTCTTATTGCCGCAGCAATAATGGTGTTAACGATTTTTGTTGCTTTTTATGGCATTAACACTTTTTTCCCCAGCGCAAATTATGATGATTATTGCAGATCTAACGCAAAAATTTGCCCTGCCGTCTGCACTCCTGTTTATGATATAGCTGAGAGCGGTTGTGTTTTTAATGAATGCGGGTCTGGATGCGGACCTGATGGAATCTACAGCTTTTCAGATTTAAACTCTTGTAATGAAGGAATAAAGCTTTCTGATCAGAAAAAATGTGAGCTGCAAAATGGATCATGGATACGCCAGGATATCCAGTGCATTAAAGCGCCCTGTCCTCAAGGATACTGTGATACATACTCTTTATGCAATCAAGATTTTAATGATGCGCAGAAAGAAAGGTCCAAATGGGTTTTCTTTATTGCTCTTCCTTTAGGAATAATAATTATTTTGATTGGGGCATTTGCCTTCGGGCTTGAGGCTGTCGGCGTTGGGCTTGTTGGAGGGGGGATTGGCACTTTGATTTACGGAAGCGGAGCATTCTGGCCTTACACTCAAAATTGGATAAGATTTTTGCTTTCCCTCTTAGGATTAGTTATACTGATTTGGGCTGTTTATTTCTTTAATAAGAAGCTGGGGAAGAAAGGGAAGAAGTGATTGTTCAAATCTACTTGAAGTTTTAGAAGAATTTATAACTTGTTTTCTCTTAATCTTTTTATGAAAACTTGGTTGAAAGGTGGATTGATTGGTGGAGGAGTTGGAATATTACTTTGGATCCTATTCCAGATTTTTGGTTATGGCTATACTTGTTCTGGATTTGACTCTCTTGATGGAGCTATGTGTACAAATTCTGTTCAAGATATTATCCTCTCGATTTTTTATGTAGTTGGCTTTCCAGTAGTAGTTATTGGCGCAACCCCTAATCTTAGTACTTTTGGTCCAAATGTAGTATCATTGTTTTGGTTAGGAAGTATAATTTGTTTTATTCTGTGGGGAATGTTGATAGGATTTATAATCTCAATGATTAAGAAAAAATAATCATCCCAAATACCTAACCTTTCCAGGTCTTGGCTCAAACACGATTCCCTCTTCGAGCATTTTCTGGATTTCCTGGTTTATTATTGTTGGAGAGATGTCATTTAAATTCATTATGAGCTTGTCTTTTTCTATCCCTCCCTGCTCTTCTGAATTTTTTATTGATCCAAGTATTCTGTCTTTTACTGCAACAATCTGGTCTTTTCCGAGCTGATGCGAGATTTTGTCTTTTCCTTTTTCAAGTTCTAATTTTCTTATAAGAAGGTATTTTGTGTCTTGCTCTCTTATTATTTCAGGAGTTATGTAAACTTCATTGTTCCAGTGCCTTAAAACACCAATCACAACAACTGTCTGGCCCTGGCTGAAATTTGAGAATTTTGACACATCATCGCTGAAAACCTTGAGCTTTATCTGCCCTGAGCCGTCATCCAAAGTGAAATTCAAATAGCTTTTTTCTCCGGAGCTTTCATATTTATCTATTATGTTTCCGACAATGTTCACTCTTATGATTTTTCTGCTTCCCAACTCAAGAAATGCAAATTTTTGCTCGTTGAGAATTGGTTTTCCCATTAGAACTTCACCAACTCTTAACTTGAATGCTGTGTTTCTTTTGAATTGTTCGTCTGGCATTTTTTAGAAAATTAGAGTATGTATTTAAAGATTTGTTGTTTTTAGTGTGCATAAATAATGAAGGTATGTTGCTTCTTCTTTTTTGTGGATTCTATTTTTTAATGAAATTTTAGAAAAGCTATGGATTTTAAATCTCTGTGATAAAGTATCTCTTAGTTCTGCGTCAGTGTATAAAGAAACAAATCTACCGCCTTCTTGATATTCTTCAAAATTTCCTTCTTTCATAGCTATAAATATTGCTCCTTTTTGTCTGAGGATTTTTTCTAAATTAATTAGTGTCTTTGGAAGTTCTTCTTTTTTAAGATGCAATAATAAAGTGTATGCCCATATACCATCGAAAGACTCGAGAGGGAAATTTAATTTTCTAATATCCATTTCATATGCTTCCAAATTTTTTTGTTTACATAACTTTATCATTTCCGGAGAAAAATCCACACCCATTGGGTTGAATCCTCTTGCCTTAAAATAAAGAGAGTCTCTGCCCGGTCCACATCCTAAATCTAATATTTTTTTTCCAGGGAGGAGTGATAAAAATAGTTCCACTTCCTTTTGAATGTATTTTCTGATATAATCTTTTGTTGTATCTTCATATTTTTTTGCTTTTGCGTTGTAATATTCTTTTGTTTTATCCATTTTATGAGCTGGTTCTGCTTACAAAACCGCGCCTTGGCTCATAAAGATCGCCGCGTTTTTTCAGCTCATTTATCGCTTCTTCTATGTCTATTGAATTCATTTTGTTTTCGAGTTCTTTTTCTATTTCTTCAATAGGGATCATCTGGCCTAATCGGGCCTCAAGCTCTGTTATTGTGTGCAGAATTCCAAGTATTTTTGACCTCTTAGAGGTTGTAATTCCTGTTGTTATTTTGTCTATGTCAAATGTTTTTGATTCATAATCGTAGCCAACTTGCATAAGATAATATTTCATTATCTCAATTGCTTTTTTGGCATCGTCAATTTCAACTTTTTCGCTCAATCTTATTTTAGCAGAAGCTTCAGCCATTCTTACAAGCGCTTGAAGCTGGCGTGCAGAGATTGGGATTGGCCTGAGTGATGATTCTGAAGATACTGGCTTGTTTCTAAGCTCAACATAAAAATCTTTTATTTCTCTGACAGCTTCTTCGCTTAAAACCGGCCTTATTCTTTGCTTTGCATATGCTACATATTTCCTGAAAAGATCTCTTGGTATGAGCATGTCTTCTCCTTTTCTTTGATGTTCCATTAAAACATGTGATGCAATTTTTTCATCTTTTTCTCTGTTTGGAATGTCTCTTAGTGTGAATATGACATCAAACCTGTTTATTAAAGTTGGAGGAAGATCAATTTGCTGCGCTATGCTTTGGTATGGGTCAAATCTTCCGAATTTTGGGTTTGCTGCTGCCAAAACAGAAGTTTCTGCTTTTAGGCTTGCCTGGACATTTGCTTTGCTTATTGTTATTGATTGCTGCTCCATTGCTTCATGCATTGCGCTTCTGTCATTAGGATCCATTTTTTCTAGTTCATCAATACATACAAGACCTTTGTGAGCTAATACCATTGCGCCTGCTTCTAAGCTCCATCCTCTTAAGTATTCATCTCTTACAACAGTTGCTGTTAGACCCGCCCCTGACGCGCTTTTTCCAACAACATATCTTCCCTTAGGAGAAATTTTTGCCATGAAATCTAGAGTTACAGATTTTGCAACTCCTGGATCCCCTATAAGAAGTATGTGAATGTCTCCTCTTGATTTCTGACCGTCTGAATGGATTTTTTTTACACCACTGAATAACTGAAGAACTAGCGATCTTTTTATTTCTTCATAACCCCATATGCTTGGCGTTATGCTTCTTGCAAGCTTATCAAAGATTCTTGGATCTTCCGCAAGCTCTAATATTTGACGCTCGTCTTCTTCATTAATGTCAAGCTCTTCAAATGTTTCTTCCAAAGGGATTATATTATTTGCTTCCACTGCTAACTCAAATCTAGTTGATACTCCTCCAGATTGAAGAGGGACGGGAACTTCTTTCAAAACACCTATGATTTTTATTCTGCTTCCAGGTGTTGTTTTTTCTTCCATTTTTGGCTCCACAAGATCTTCTTTTACAAATATATTTATTCTTTTTGGCTGTTCTCCCCCTGTAAGAGATTCTGGGGCTTCCTCAACAACAAGCCTTTGAGTGTCAACCATTTCTTTGCTTACAAGCTTAAAACCGCCTTTTCTTCCGCAAGAGCATCTTGCCGGCTCCCTGAATTTTTTCTCCATTTGAAGCACAGAGATTATTGTTCCACAGCTTGGACATTCAAATTTTGCATTTACAACTTGAGGCCTTACGTCTGAAGCCTGCCTTATTATTCCTTCTATGACTATCATTTCATCAAGATTCTTAGAACGAATGTTTCTCACTTTCATTTCCTGGCTTTTAGGCAGGTTGAACAAACGCACTCTTGCATTGCCTGTCAATCCTGTTTCTTCTATTGCCACTTCAATCAAACTCAGAGTTTCTTCAGGGTTTGTTATTATTTCTTCAGATAGAAAAGGAGAGAATTCAACTAATTTCATGAAGTCAATGTATATAACATTGTTTATTTTTCTTAAGGACTCACCAAGCTCTTTTTTGTGCGATTCAAAGAAATTTTTTGCTTCAAGGATTATTTCTTCTTTTTTAGGTTTTTCAGCCATAGACTTACCATAAAACCCGTATTTTTATAGATTTATGTGCATTTTTTGATGGTTTTTGAGGATTATGATTATTTGAGAGGGGTGAAATGAGCTACGGAAAGGCTTAAATTTTATGAAGATTTCTGTTCTTCATGAATTATGATGCTAATAAAAAAGAAATAGTTTGCAACAAGAAACTCAATAGTTTAGATAAATTTGTTTTGGATTTTGTTAATCTTTTGGAGAATTATGTTATTGTTTCTGGCTATGTTTCAATTCTTTTAGGGAGGTCAAGAGCAACAGAAGATGTTGATTTACTTGTTCCTCATATTGATAAAGAGGACTTCGAAAGCTTATGGGTCAGGGTGCAAGAAAAGAATTTTTGGTGCATTAATACTTCTAGTGTAAATGAGGCTTTTGATATGTTAAAAGGCCATGCAGTAAGATTTGCAAGAAAGGGAGAACCAATTCCTAACATAGAATTTAAAATCATAAAAACTGATTTAGATAAATATTCTTATGAAAATAAGATAAGAGTTATTTTGGGCAATGATAATATTTTTATTTCTCCCTTGGAGATGCAAATTGCTTATAAGCTATTTTTAGCCGCAGATGGAATTGACGAAGAACTTGAATCTGACAAAGATATAGAAGATGCAAAACATTTGTATAAGGTTTTTGAGGAAAAAATTAATAAAGATGAATTACTTGTTCTTGTCAGTAAACTAAATGTTAA
>JBBSXA010000035.1:0-5763 GCA_038045985.1 Nanobdellota archaeon | reverse complement strand
TAGGGTTTAGAGGGCAACACCCTTAGTTGTTTAGAATAATAGAATTTCTTGGATAGATGAATTTGAATGACCGAGATTAACCTTGGGTTGGGAAATTAGTTTGAATATTGTCTTTTAATTAAGTTTTTTAATGTAAAAGAATTATTTTAAGATAAAAATTGACTGTATATAAGAAAATTTTAGGAAGGGATATTATTAAGGTATGAAAATTATTCTTAGCATAAACAAGCTTTGTTATTATTATTTAATCTAAAAAATATAACCTCTTATTAACTTTTTTATAAATTGCCAAAAAATTATCTTTTTCTATTGTGAGAGTCCACAGCATCATTTATTATTTTTGAAAAAGAATCCTGCATCATTGACATCTCTTTTTTTATTGAAGACAAGTTTTGGCCATAAGACCCTATTTTTTCTATTATTGATATCTGCAACTGATCAATCATTGATTCTATTCTTTTCAGCCTTTCTTCTGTTGAGCTGATTCTTGCCTCTGCCAGAATTTTAAATTCATTTAAATCCTCAAGCTGCTTTTGTACTCTCTTCATTTTTTCAATGACAACCTGCTCTGCTATCTCCACAAAATTACTTGCGTCTGTCGGAGAATAAGAATAATTTTCTTGGGAGTAATAATTCTGCTGGGGCTGATAGTAATTCTGAGCTTCTTGCGGAGTATAAGACTCTTGCTGAGGATAGGAATATTGGGGATATTGCGCCTGACTTTGATAATCATAGTCTTGAGCTGGCTGTTCATCTTGAGATTCTTCCGGTCCCATTATTGACTGCTGCATTTCTTCAGTGTCTATTCCTGCCACGGCGCTTTTGATTGAAGCTTGATTTAACGCATCCTGAATTGTTCTAGGGGGCAATCCTTTTTCCTTTAGAGCGCTAATTATCTCTTGTTCGCTTCTTCCTTGGCTTTTCATTGTTGTTACTTGCTCTAAAATTCCCATCTTCTTTTTGTTATTTAATACAATGTTTTACTTGTTTTTTAATTTTTCTAAATCAGACTTCCTTATAAAATCTAGAGGCTGAAACATTTTTGCCTGTTTGGCAAGAATCTCAAAATCCTCTTTTCTTGTGAATTGTGATATTTCTGATGAGAAGGACTCTATAAATGACTTCATTCTTTCAACATTCGTTTTTAGAAAGATCATCTCTTTTTTTAAATTTAATATTTCTTCCGACATTCTTTCTTTTGTTTCTATTAAATTCTCTCCAACTAGGATTAACCTGTCTTTGACCATCCTGTTCTTTTCTTCAAGATCTCTGAGCTTTGAGTTTATAGCATTAAAGTAAGAGTAGTCGTATTCTTCTTCAGGCATATGAAAACAACCTATGGTTTTTTTCGATTTTCCCTTTTGACACGGATAAGAGATTTTTTAAACTGCCTTTGATGAAAATCGCATAGATTTGCCTCCCTTTCATTTGTTTTCTCTATTTTCCTCTTTTATTTGAAAACAAAGATAGAGAGGTTTAAAATTGTTTCTGGGACACAAAAAGATTTAAACCTGCATGATTTTCCTAATTTATGAAGTCAAAAGATGATCTTCCTCTTTATTCTTATGAGCTAAGGAGAGAAGGGGAAGAGGATGTTCTTTATATGAATTTTTTAGGAGCAAGTTTTGTTCCTAGCATTGCAGAGTATGCCCAAGTTATGGACATGGTCATTGATGCTTTGATAAAAAATCCAAATGTTTCAAGGATAATTTTAAGCCAGCAGAAAAATTACAATTATGATTTCACTGAAACAAGCTTTTTGATGGAGATTGCCCAGCTTTACGTTTATTTTACAAGGCATGAAAAAATTCTCTCCCAGGAAAAGCTTGTTTCCAATGCCCCGCATTTATTCTCCAAAAGGCACAATGATCTTTTTGCTTTTTTGTTTTTGATGAAAAGAGATCCTATTGCTGCTTATTTTGAGCTGAAGAGAATTGTTTTTGAGTCAAGGGCTGTTTTAGAAAGAGTAGATCCTCAGTACAGAAGAGATCAAGAGAATTATTCTTTATTTCTTGGAAGAATTCTTTCTTTGTACGAAAATTTAAAGATAATAAGAGCAGCTTCCATGTATTTTTCTTCTTACAAGCTGGGAGCCAGAGACATTTATTTTCATGTATTCAAGCCTGACACTATACCTAACTTTACATTTACAAGGCTTATTTCTGATCTTCCTGATGAAGCCGAGATTGTTGATCAGTACTCAATTGGAGAGGATGCTGATGAGTCTCTTGTGACTATTTTAAGAAAAAAAGATGAATCAAAACTGATTTATCATATTGTTCCTCCGGAAAATTCCCTTACAGAAGAGCAGAACATGATAATGAATCTTTCAAAGAGTGTTCTCCTAGAGCATCAGCCTAAAGCAGAAGAATTGATTGACACAGAAAGAACAAGGCAGGTTTTTTTTAATATTTCAAAGGATTTGGTTCAGGATCTTGCTCAAAGCCAAGGAATAAATCTTAGCTATGCCGACGTTAACAAGCTTGCTTCGATTCTTGTCAGGCACACTATTGGCTTTGGCGTTTTAGAAGTCTTGCTTAAGGATAAATTTATTCAGGATATTTCTCTTAATGCACCTATTCCGGTTAATAATATTTTCATAAGACATCAAAAATATGATGAGTGTGTTTCTAATATTCTTCCAAGCCAGGAAGATGCAGATTCCTGGGCTGCAAAGTTTAGAGTTATTTCTGGCAGACCTTTAGATGAGGCAAACCCTATTCTTGATACTCAGTTGGAAGTTGGAAAGATTAAGGCTAGAATTGCAATTATTCAGCAGCCTCTTTCTCCAGGAGGATTAGCTTATTCAATAAGGAGACATAGAGATGATCCTTGGACACTTCCTTTATTTATAGAAAATAAAATGCTGAATCCTATGTCTGCAGGGCTTTTGAGCTTTCTTATTGATGGGAGCAGGACTCTTCTTATTGCAGGGACAAGAAGTTCGGGAAAAACTTCTCTTTTGGGAAGCTTGATGCTTGAAATAATTCCTAAATACCGAGTTATTGTCATTGAAGACTCTTTGGAATTGCCTGTTGATGCGTTAAGAAAATTAAAATATGACATTTTGAGAATGAAAGTCAGGTCTGCTCTTCTTAAAACAACCAATGAAGTTTCTGCGGATGATGGAATAAGAACAAGCTTAAGACTTGGAGACTCTTGCCTGATTATTGGGGAAGTCAGGAGTGTTGAGGCAAAAGCGCTTTATGAGGCAATGAGAGTTGGCGCTTTGGCAAATGTTGTTGCAGGCACAATTCATGGGGCGTCGCCTTATGGTGTTTTTGACAGAGTTGTTAATGATCTTGAAGTTCCGACAACAAGCTTTAAAGCTACTGACATTATTGCGGTTGCAAATCCCATAAAAACCGCTGATGGATTGCATTCCTGGAAGAGACTAGTGAGACTTTCAGAAGTCAGGAAGCATTGGAAAAAAGACCCTTTAGAAGAAAAAGGCTTTGTTGATCTTATGAAATACAATGTTGAGAAAGATGAATTAGAGCCTAGCGAAGATCTTATCAATGGAGATTCTGAAATCATAAAAGATATTGCCTCTAGCGTCAAGGGCTGGGCTGGAAATTGGGATGCAATTTATGACAACATTCTTTTGAGAGCTAAGATAAAACAAGAGACAGTTGATAGCGCCAGGAAAACAAAGAATGCAGATATTCTTGAGGCAGACTTTACTGTTTTGAGCAACGATGCTTTTCATAAAATTTCTGATAAAATAAGGCAGGAAGTTGGCCTGCCTTTGAGTGAAAGAGTTTTTCCAGAATGGCAGAAGTGGTTAAATACTCAAATAAAGACAAAAAGGATTTAGAAAAGTATATAAACCTGTGAAAACACAGATTCACATGGCAAATATAACTTTGGCTATTCCGGATGAATTGCATAAGAGATTAAAGAAACATAAAGAAATTAGATGGAGCGAAGCTATAAGGGCGATATTGGAAAAGAGGCTTGAAGACTTAGAATTTATGGATAATATTGCAAAAAACAGCAAGCTTACCATGAAAGATGTTGAAGAGATAGGATCTAAGATAAAAAGGGGAATAGCCAAGAGACATGGTTTAATATGAAATTTGTTGTGGATACAAATATCATTCTTTCTGCTTTAATTAAGGACAGCTTATCCAGAGAAATATTGACTAATTTTAAGTTTGATTTCTTTACATCTTCTTTCGCTTTAAGTGAAATAACAAAATATAGAGAATATGTCTGTAAAAAGGCTTCCCTTACTGAAGAACAATTTAATTCTATTCTAAAGAAGATTTTTGAATATATAGAAGTGGTTAATTCTGATTCTTATCATAACTCTATTGCAGAGGCGAGCGTTTTGATAGAAGATACAAAAGATATTCCTTTTCTTGCCTGTGCTATTTTTCTAGGGGCCAATATTTTATCTGAGGATAGGCATTTTAATAAGCAGAGTAAAGTTAAGGTGTTTGGTGTTAATGAGTTTGTCAAGACATTTCTTAAAAATTGATTAAATTTATAAAATAAAACTTCTTTCTATTAAAATGAAAAAAGGCAGGTGGTTTAGCTTTGTATTTTTTGCTGTGATTGCTGCGGCGTTATATTTTTTGCTGAGAAAGATAAATTTCAGCGATGTTTACACTATACTTGGCCTGGCCAAATGGTATTTTGTTGTTTTCGCAGTGCTGGCCACTTTTTTGACTTTTGCAATATGGGCTTTTAGATGGGCTTATTTTTTTCACGATGTGTTTAAAGGAGATTTTTGGTTTTTGCTTAATGTTATTTTCGCAGGAGCTTTTTTCAATACAATAACTCCTGGCGCAGGAATTGGAGGAGAGCCATTCAGAGCTCATTTTTTAGCCAAGAGATACAAGAAATCAAAGATTAAGATGCTTGGGCTTGTTTTGGGGGATAAGTTTTTTCAGTTAATCACTCTTGTGGCTTTTGGCATTTTTTCTGTGCTTTTTGTTTTGATTTATGTTAAAATTTCAAATACGCTTACTTTGATACTAGAGGCTATTCTTATTGTTATTCTGGCCTTAGCAGGATTGACCGTGTATTTTCTGCTTAAAAAAGCTCATTTTAATATAGGCGTTTTTTTCAAGAAATTACATTACTTTAGTTTTATAAAAAAATACTTTCCAAGCCAAAATCATCTAGAGAGGTATCTTAACAGAACCCTAAAAGCATTTTTGAATGTGTTTAGAGGGGTTATAAAAAATAAGAAAAATATTTTCTTTGGGTTTTTGCTTTCAATTGCATTTTGGCTTTTGCATTATGCCACTTCTTACTTTTTATTTTTATCTCTTGATTACAGGGTTAATTTTCTTTCTGTAATTATTGTTGTTACTCTTGCAAATATTATTGGAGATTTGTCTATGATTCCTGTTGGTGCGGGCGTTACAGAAGTCAGCATGATTCTTTTGTATTCAGCGATGGGCATTTTGGTTCCTTTTGCACTGGTTGTTTCTCTTTTAAGCAGAATTATTTATTACATTTTCAGCTTGGGTGTTGGAGGATTAAGTCTGTTATATGTGAGAAAAGTTACGAATGGGAAAGAATCGCGAACAATGTAATTTAATTGTTTGAATGGCGAAGATTTATTAATTCTTTTTTGCTTTTGGTGTTACTAAAAAGAGTTGAAAATGGTTCCTTATAAAAAGCCTAGTGTTCAGGATATTCTTCAGAAATATGGCGCGAGAATAGAAGGCCAGTTTAACACACAGAAGTCTGGAGGAAATTACAGCCAGGAATATTCTAGATTTAAGGCAGAGCTTGCCCCTGAATTAA
>JBBSXA010000034.1:0-6184 GCA_038045985.1 Nanobdellota archaeon | reverse complement strand
AGGAAAAAATTAATAAAGATGAATTACTTGTTCTTGTCAGTAAACTAAATGTTAAAAATAAATTGAAGTTGTTAAAATGAAAGCGTCAGACATTAATGTTGATTTGGAAAAATTAAAGAAATTCAAGATCCAAAACGCCAGAGAAAGACTTGAATTTATTGATTTTTGGGCAAAGTATGTTAGAGAACACTCAGACGAAGAATGGAGCGAGCAACAAAAGGTTTTGATTGATGGGCAGGTAAAATAATAGATTATTTGGGAGGGGTGAAATGTTATGGTTTCGCAATTTTCCAGAGCAATTCTGCATAGTTCCTAAATGAATCGGCTACCTCTTGGTTTTGGATAACAACTGAAAAAGATTTTTTGAAATTAATACCAATTGTTACAGTATCCGCATAAATTTCTATCCATGCATGAGTTATCATTCCTTCTGGCATATATTTAACTTCACTTAGTTTATATGAAGCAGATGTTTCTCCAAATGGTTTTCTGGCATATTCATTGTAAATATATTTACACTGGATTCCCTTAGCAATTCTTCTGTGGTGGTATTCATTAAAAAATGCTGTTAGTCTGTCATAAGGAGTTCGCGCTATTCCTATAATCCACATTTCTTCTCCTTTTTTCATTATGTTTAAAGTTCTTTCTCTAGCAGTTTGTATTCCTTTAAGCCCATCAAAAACTTGTGTAGTTTCCTTTGTTAGAGTAGTACTTTGTTTTAAAACAAGCTCTTCTGTTAATTCTCTAAGTTCTTTTTCTTGTTGTTTTAATCTATCTTCTTTTTCTTTCAAATAAACTAATAATCTACTGGGATGTGCTGCACTAAAATACTTAGTTTTTCTTTTTATAACATGGCTTGCAAGCCCCTTTTTAGCGAGTCTTTCCAGAATGGGATATACTTTAGATATGGATACTTCTGATTCCTCAGAAATTGGCCCTGTTGTAGTTTCTCCTAATCCAACTAACGCTAGGTATACTTTAATCTCTCCTGGTGTTAATCCAAGGTCTTCTAAAATCTTAGTGTCCATGATCAATAGAGAAAGTCTAGCTATATAAATTTTCCCCCATATAGGGGAATATACTATTTACCCCCTTTAGGGAAAATAAGATTTAAATAAAGTAAACACTACTAAATAGTAACTAAAAAATAAAAAATATAATGATAAACAAAAGAAACGCTTTTAACATGATAGTTCCAGAAATTAAGGAACTGTTTAAAGACCCAAGTGTTGAGTATCAAATAAGGAAAACTTTAGCAAGAGTGTTAAACTACTTGGAAGTTGAAGAAATAGATAAAGTTATAGAGTTTACAATAGCTAATGCAAAAGGTTATAGATCCTTAGATGATTATGAAAGAATTGGGCATACTCTATTTGATGAAAAAAGAATTACACAAAGAATTCCTTCAAAATTGTCTGATAGAGCAAAGCTAATGTCTGAACAAATAAGGGAATTTGTACGGGGGCATCAAATATTAGATCTTGGCTGTGGGGATGGAAAAGTGGGAGAATTCTTATCTAAAGGAAGGCATGTTATTTTATCAGATGTTTATAAGAATGGAAATATTTCTTTGCTTGAAATGCCATTTGTAAAATTAGAATATGGCAAAAAAGTCTCATTTCAGGATAACATGTTTGACACAACTCTTTTACTAACTGTTTTACACCATAGTGATGATCCTCATAAGTTGATATTGGAGGCAAAAAGAATAACAAAAGACAAAGGTAGAATAATTGTTATAGAGTCTGTTTATGGAGTCAAGGGATACGACAAAAATCTAACTAATGAGCAACAAAGGAAAATAAACATCTTTTTTGACCATTTTTATAACAGAGTTATCCATTATAGTAAGTTTAAGGAAAATAAAGTAAACGTGCCTTATAACTTTCAAACACCTAGTGGGTGGAAAAATTTTTTCTATAGATATGGTTTAAAACAAATAAAATTAATTCATCTTGGCTTTGATCAATTAGCAGTTCCAGAATATCATACTTTACATGTTTTGGAGGTAAAGAAATGAAAATAATTCACGAGTCTATCAGACTGAAAAGTAAAGAAGGAATTGATATAATAAATATTACCAATCAAGTGGAGAGTTTTTTGGTGAAATCAAATGTTTTAAACGGTTTTATTATTATTCAATCTAAACATACAACATGTTCAGTAATGGTGAATGAAAATGAAAATAGATTATTAAAAGATATAAAAATTTTTCTGAACGAAATTGCACCAATGAAAAAACAATATCTTCATGATGATATAAAGTTAAGAGATTGTCCTCCTGGTGAAAGAATAAACGCGCATGCACATTTAAAATCCATCTTATTAAACACAACTGAAATTTTACAAGTGATTAATGGAAAATTAAATTTGGGTACATGGCAAAGTATTTTTGTTATCGATTCAGACGGATCAAGAGAAAGACAGATAGACTTACAAATTATTGGAGAATAAGATGAAAAAGGGAAACATTAATGAGTTAAATTGGAAAGATAGATTTACTTATGTGAAGAATGTTCCATTTGACGAAAAGGACTTAAATTGTAAAGGTGCAAAATTTCAGTTAATAAAATTTAAGCCAAATACTTCTGTAAAACCACACTATCACAAAAAAACTTATGAAATATTCTTCGTTTTGGAAGGTGAAGGAATGATGAAACTAAATAATAAAGATTTTAGATGTAAGCCAGGAGATTTTTTTCTATGTCAACCAAATGATATTCACGAAGTGGTTAATGACACTTTAATGGATTTTGTGTACTTGGTCTTTAAAACAAATGAGGTAGAAGGTGAAGATATATTTTGGTTGTAAGACAATTATTAATCATTTTTAATTACTGCTTATAATTTTTCAAAGCAGTCTTCACATTTTTGAGAAGCTGATCCATTGAATCTTCGAGCTGCTGCTTGTTTTTTGTCCCTGTGCAGACAAGCTTACCATTACTGAACAATAGAAAGGTTGCTGTTGGTTCTGTAAGCTTGTAAACTAATCCTGGAAATTGCTCCGGTTCGTATTCTGTGTTTTGCATTTCTAAAGCAAGGAAGTTTAAATTCAATTTTAAGTCTATTGAGCCAGAAGCTACAATATTCTGGACAGTGATTTTCGGTTTTGTTGTTACATTCACGTTTATTCTTTTGAGCTGCTTTATCACAGCGTCTATAACTTGCTTGACTTGCGCAATGGATTTTGTTCCTGTGCAGACTAAATTTCCTGAAGAAAAAACCAGCACAGCTGATTTTGGCTCTTTAATTCTAAGAACTAGGCCTGGAAACGTCTCTGGATTATATTCTGTATTTGGCTGTGTTCTGGCTAATTTTGTAAGAGGGACAGGTTTTTCCAAAGAAGTAGTTGCTACAATATTCTGAATTTTGTAATTTTTTGAGGACGATTTTGCCATTTTGCCTTATAAATAGTGTTTAAAAGCCTTTATAAAGGTTTTTAGATAAATTTTAGCAGAATTATAAAAAGTTTGCAGCAATTGGCTAGATTAGGGGTCGTTTTTATTTTTACAGTTTTTCAGCTATTTTTATAATCCGAGCAGTTTATAGACTATGAATGCCGGCCAAACAAGCGCTTTCAAGATTCCAATTATTCCTGACCAGAATCCTGTTGCCTGTTGAATGTAATAAATTGCAGCTCCAATAAAACCCAACCCGTAAATTCCACCAGAGCCTTTGCATACAATCCTATTTCCTTTCCAGTCTTTCCATTTTTTTGCCATGATGATTTTAAGTTTTTGGGATATTTAAGTTTTCTTACTAATTTTTTCAGCCATACTTGTAATTTCTTTTTTGGGATTCAAAATCTTTGCGGATATCTTCAAGCGTTGCAGTGTCGGAAGAAGATTTGTCAGGCCTTAATGCAGTGAATCTTGGAAATCTTAACGCGTATCCTGAACTGTAATTTGGAGATTTCTGGATTTCCTGATAAGTTACAGAAACAACTACCTTTGGCTTTAACTCAACAATTCTCCCTTTTTCTTTTGTTATTAATGGAAGAAGTTTCTTTGTCAACTCTTCAAATGAGATTCCTTCTGATTTTTCTTTGAGTCCTGTTGAGACTTTTCCAATTTCAAGAAATTCATTTTTGTGCCTGCAGGCAAGAATGAAACTTGACATCCATCCTGAGCGTTTTCCTGTCCCGTATTCAGCTCCTATAATAATCAAGTCAAGGTCTTTATCTTCTGGCTTTAATTTTAGCATATGACCTACTCTGCTTCCAGGATTATAAGGAGAATAGAGGTTTTTCAGCATGACTCCCTCCTGACGATCTTCAAGCGCTTTTTTGTAAAATTTTTCAGCTGTTTTTTCGTCTGAAGTAATTACCTGCTTTGAGCTTGCTATTTTATACGGCTGATTGTTTATTATTTCTCTTATTAATTTTGTTCTCTTTTCAAAAGGCTCGTCAAGAAAAGATTTTCCATTGTAAAAAAGAATGTCAAAAACATTTATTTCGACAGGCAGCTCTTTCTGCATTTTTTCAATATCATATTTTCTCCTTATCCTCTGGGATACTGACTGAAATGGAGTATACTCTTTGGTTTCTTTGTGATAGCCGACAGCTTCTGAATCCAATATAAAAGATTTTCCTTTTACGAACTTTAAAACATATTCAACAACTTCTGGAAATTGCTTTGTCACATTTTCAAGCCTTCTTGTGAATAGCATTATTTTGGAGTCTTTTTTATGGATTAAAAGCCTGAAGCCGTCGTATTTATACTCTATTGCGCAGGGCTTTCCGACTGCTTCAAATCCCTCTTTTATAGATTTTGTTTTTTGAGCCAACATGACTTTTATAGGCTTTCCAACTTCTAGGAGTATTTTATCTAGGTCTTTTATTCTTCCTTTTTTTGCCATTTCAAAAACTTCCCCTAAATCATTGGATTTGTCAATTGCTTTCTGCAGTGCTTTTGAAGAGCTCTCATTGTCTTTGAAAAATGCATGAGCCATTGCCTCTCTTATAGTTGCTTCTTTAAGGCCAATCCTTAAATCAGCCAGGAGAGTTCTTACTAGATAAAGCGCTTCTATAGGCTCTGCTGAAGCCAGAAGCTCTGTGATCAGAGAAATCTTTTTATCAACTGTGCCTTTTCCTTCCAATTCTGGGAGCTTTCTCAGGTTTTCAATTACTTTCTCTGTCGTTAAGATGTGAGATGTTAGGGTCGATTGTTTTTTCTTTGTTATCAACAATTCTGCAACCTTTCCAAGGTCTCCTATTTTTTTCCACTCTGAATTTATTTTTTCAATTGAAGCGCCTGATGATTTTGAGATTGATTTTATTGCCAGCTGGCTGCTTATCCCTATTTTTTTCTCATTATATTCTGGGTAAATGTCTCCTAAGAGAAGGTAGATGACATCTTTATCTTTTTCTCCAAGATGCATTAGGAATTTTGAGAGAATTGAAGTTTTTTCAAGCCTTTTTGCTGTTGAGGAAAGTTCTTGATATGTTTCTGCAAGGAGTTTGTATCTCATTTTCTTTTTTTTAGGTCGTAGACTGCGGCTATTGTGAATACTGACTGTAATATCACAAAAATTATGTCTTTTATGTATATGCTGTAAACTAAAAGTAAAATTCCTCCTGTAATATAAAAATAATCTTGTTTTTTTCTGTTTTTTTTAATTATCCCTATTAAAATTAAAAATAGGCCCAAAGCTCCAATTATTTTGAAGATGTTTCCTAACATTATTTAAACAAGAATCAGAAGCTTTTAAATCTGATTTACTATAGTATTTCTAAATTTTTTTCATGTCTGAGAATTTCCCCAAGTCTTTCTAACATTTTTTTTTGGGAGACATTAATTCCTATTATATCTGAAACATGATAAATTGTTTTTGGGATACTTACAAAAGCTCTTTTTTTGCTAGTTTTTTTATTTGGTTTTTTGCGCGTTTTATTATAATCTTTTTGATATCTCTTTGCTTTTTCTTGGTGCGCTAAATAATATTCATGCTGATATTCTTTTCGAGCCGTTTTTGCCTCTTCACGAGTGCTGTATTTGCCTTTATAGCTTCTTCCTTTGTATGAAGATTTTTTTTCAGAATAATTTCTTTCAGGGGCACCTTGACTTGAAGTGTTTTCATTCATCAAATAATTACTATCTATTGATTTCATTGCAAAAATAAAAGAACATGGTTTTTAAAACATTTGTTTTTTTATTTTTGAAAAGATTTATAAATTAGGTTTTAA
>JBBSXA010000033.1:0-5481 GCA_038045985.1 Nanobdellota archaeon | reverse complement strand
TTACTTTTTTTTCAAGAATTATTTTTGCAGCGGATTGATCAAGAACAAAATGCTGACCGGGCGAGAATTTTTCTTTGTTCGCCATCTTCAAAAAGTCTTTCCATGAAATCTTAGGTATAAATTTAGCGTCTCTGTGCTTTTTTGGATTTTTGCTGTAAAGGCCTTGAACATCTGTCAAATTAATAAAATCAGCGTTGAAAAAATTGGCAAGTTTTGCAGAAGTGCCATCAGAAGTTTCATTGGGAGCGTATCTTAAAGCACCGCAGAAAACAATTTCATTTTTGTTCAATAAAAATTCAACATGCTTCATGTCTTGGGGAATCCCTTCATTCGCTTCTTTTCCAAAAAGGTAAGTCATAAACCTTGCATTTAATCTAGTTACAGCAATCCCAACTAAACTTTGAAAAAACCTTGATTCTCCACCGTTCTTCAGCCCATTAATATAAGTTCTTGCAACTTTGCCTCCTCCACAAACAACAACAAATTTGTACTTATTCATATTTTTCAATACAACTTCTTTAAACTTTTTCAAAAAATCTATTTCAATATCTCCTGGAACAATTAAACTTCCGCCCAAGCTAATTACAATCACTTTTTTCATTTTTATAGAAAGCTAACAGGTTATTTAAATTTTGACATGTATATTTGAGAACAACAAAGATTTTTAAGTATTAATCTAGTATCTTGTTATGGCTGACGAGTTCTATGCTAATGTTTACAGAAGTTTATGCTCTAAATTCAATAGTTCTTATAAAAAAAGTGGAGTTCTGAAATATCTAGAAGAAAATCCTGAAAGAGAAGGCAGGGCTATTTTGTTTGGCTTTAACTTTATTTTTTTAGGAAATAATCGCAAAATGAATTTAATGGTTGTTCCACCAGAAGGCAGTGTAGAAAAATTTTCTCAGTATTTATCAGAGATAGGCCCAAATTTTGAGAAAACAAAGAAGAATAGCAGCTGTGTGAAATTCAGAAAGTGGCATTCTGATGAATATGGAAGAGGATGCTTTGAATTTGAGTTTGCTTCTAGAAATCCCTCAAATATCTCTGATTTTGTTTTAGAACAAGTTGTTTCTCCGTCTTTGAAGTTTTTAAGAAGCTCATTTTATGGTAAATAGTTTGTTATCTAAAAGAAACCTCTGTTTTAACTTTTAATAGATCAAGATGATTCAGATAATTTTATTTGTTAGAAAGGTTTTTATTAAATGAATTTATAATATGTTTATGAAAAAAACCATAGGGGTTATATTATTAATATTTTCTTTATTTATCTTGACGAATTCTTTAAAAATTAATGCTTTTGCAGTGTTTGATAATATTAGAGAGAGACATGTGGGGAAATAAAGTTGTTAAAATAAAATATAAAGATGGAAAAATTGTTTCGTGATTTTACTTAATTGTAAATAGCCTATCATCGTCAACATCAAAAACATCTAATTTAACTCCAGAGTCCAGCCAGCCATGGCTGTAATTCAAGGCTGCAAAAGCATTTACGTAATCCCCTTTCTTTTCAAAATGCTTTGCGTCTGAAAGATAATTTGAAACCATCTCTATAATTTCTTTTGCCTCCTTTTCTTTTCCCTTAATTATATTCTTTTTAACTTCCTCTAATGCTTCTGAAGTTAACTTAAAATATTTCTCAAGTTTTGCTTTTGTGATTGTTTTCATGATTAAAGAAATTGCTGTTGGTTTATAAGATTTTAGAAAGTTCAATACCTCATCTGAGGAATCATTTTTCTTATTATGAATTTGCTTCCTATAAGCTCCGAAACTATTGCTGAAATCACCAAATTCCCCACCGCGATTTTGTAAACTCCTTCATGTATTGGAATTTTCGTTGCCCGTGAAAAAGAATTTAAAATGCCATCTATCTCTTCTTTGTTTAATAGAACATTTGTTGTCTGAGCTCCCATCTGGCCCTTTACAACAATATTTTCTTCAGGTCCATTGCATTCTATACTCATTGTTCTTGGATTCTGGATTAAAGTGTTTAGCTTTCCTAATTCAATCTGAGTTGAGTCTGGAAATGGAATTACATTCCTTACAGTTGGAGGAAGAGGAATCTCTGGAATTCTTAATGGCTGTCTTTGTCTTGACATAGGCATGATATTCACAGGTGAATTTGAAGGAATGGCGCTTATATTTGAAGCTCTTGGCATGGCTCTTGCAGCTGAAGCTTGTGGAATAATAAGGGCAGGCTTTGGCAGTATTCTGTATCTTCTTACTGGCTGGCTGTGCATAATGCTTGGCATAAGCTCTTCACGATTTTCATTTTTCTCCTCTATTTTAAGCCTTTTTTCTTTTTTATTCAGAAGATTTTGAAGTTTGAAGAATTCTTCCGCCTGCGTATGTTTGATAAGCTGCTCTGTAAATTTCAACAGGAACATTAATCTAAACCTGTCAGAAGTTTTTTCAAGCCTACTTTTTATTTTTTCTTCCATTTCAAGGAAATGCTGTGTCTTCATCAGAGCCTTGATTTGAAGAAGAAGCTTCCTGAGTGAATTCGTTAAGCTCTCTAGTCTTTGTCAGCAATGGTTTTTGTTTTTTTGGTAGAAGAGGAAGCTCTCTTTGCTGGGGAATTTGGGATTGCATGTACTGCTGAGAGGACATATACTGAGGAGGCATTTGCTGAGGCATAGGCTGCATAAACATTTCTTGCGGAGGTATTCTTTCATGAAGCAGGCTAAGACCTCTTGCCAGTGTTTTATTTTGATCAACCAACGAATCAAGTTTATCAATAAAATCTTTGTTTCCGCTCTCAAGATCAAAGTCTTTTTCAGCCAAAGCTTTTGCAGAAATTTCAAATAAATCAAGAAGTTTTGAAACCTGACCCGTTAAATTGTCAAGCTTTAAAGATAAGTTTGTAAGAACTCTCTGAAGGGAGACAAAATTTTCAATCAGAAGAGGGTCAACTTTTATTTCTCTTTGCTGCAAAGCAGAATTTTCATGATAATGATGTTCGTGATTAACAGCTTTGTGTTTATGGTGCACACTCTTTTTCGGCATGAAAGAATTAGGGTTTTCTCATTTATAAAACTTTTCAGTTTTCCTCAGGATGCTCTTCAAGATATTCTTCTTTTTCTTTTTCTATCGCTTGAATTTCCTTATCTATTCTTTTTCTTTCTGATTCATTTATCTCTTTATGCCAGTTTTTCTTCTGCTCATATTTTCTTGGCTCTTTGTCAGTTCCTACCACTAATGATTTTTCTATTTCTGCAATAAATTCTGCGATTTCTGCGGCTTTGTCAGCGTTGACAGTTATGCTGTCAATTCCCGTTTCAATAAGATATTTTGCCATTTCTTTATTGCTTCCAGCCTGTCCGCAAATGCCTGTTTCCACATTATACCTCTTGCAGACTCTTATAACATACCCAATCTGATAGAGAACAGCAGGATGCATTTCGTTATAGAGGTATTGAACCTCTTCATTTCCTCTATCAACAGCCAGCATATATTGAGTTAGGTCGTTTGTTCCGAATGATATGAACTGAATTCCCTCTTCACAAAGCTCTTTTATTATCTGGACAGCTGCAGGAGTTTCTATCATGACTCCAATTTTTGCATTGTTAAAATGAATTTCTTTCAGCATTTTCTTGACTTGCTTTATTTCATCTACAAGAATGACTTGGGGGAATAAAAGACCTACTTTTTTCCCTTTTTCTGCAACTCTTTTTAATCCATTAAGCTCTGCTTTCATTATTTCTGGTTTTTTTAAGCTATATCTTATCCCGTGAAAACCCAACATAGGGTTTGCTTCTATCTCTTGAGGCGCCCCTTTTAAATTTCTAAATTCGTCGCTCCTTATGTCTGATGTCCTCACATAAACCTCATCAAAATGTTCGGCAATTCCCTCTATTCCTTTAAAAATTATGTCTTCATAGTCTTTTATTTTTCCTTGCTGCAGGAAGAAGTTTGGATGCCTGCCAGATTCTGCGATTATTCCTTCAATCCTTGTCAAGCCGACTTTTGTTGCTCCTGATTTTGCCGCCCTCTCCGCGAAATCAGGGAGGTCAACAATAACTTTTATGACGGTTTTTGTCTTTGCTTTTATTGGAAGAACTTCTTTCTGCTCGCTTTCTGCCACTTTTCCCTTGTATATCTTTCCAGTATAGCCGTCTACTGTTACGACATCTCCATCCTCCAGCTTAGAGGTTGCTTTTTCTGTTCCTACAACTGCAGGGATTCCCATCTCTCTTGAAACTATTGCGGCATGACTTGTTAATCCGCCTTCATCTGTAACTATTGCAGCAGATTTTTGCATAGAAACAACCATATCAGGATTAGTCATTTTTGTAACCATTACATCTCCCTTGACTATTTTCTGAAGGTCTTCCATATCTCTGACTATCTTTACTTTTCCAACGCCAATTCCAGGAGATGCCGGTTGCCCCTCGAGAATCGGAGTTCCTTTTATTTCTTTGTGAGTTTCAATTCTTTTTCCCATAGTTGTTATTGGCCTTGTCTGGACAAGGTAAATTTCCTGACCTTCAATTGCAAATTCTATATCTTGAGGTTTTCCATAATGCTCTTCTAGCTTTAGGGCCATTTCTGCCAGTTTTTTTATTTCATGATCTTTAAGAACCTGAGATTTCGATTTTTCTTCTGTAAGCTTGACTATTGCTTCATGCCCTCCTGAATCTCTTGTGATTGCAATTTTTTTGTCTCCTATCTTTTTGCTGGTTATCTCCAATTCTCTCGAAACTCTGTAAGAGTCAGGAGTTATTTTTCCAGAAACTATTCCTTCCCCCAGTCCAAAAACAGCCTCAACAATCACGTTTTCATTGTTGTATGAAGGGTCCTTTGAGAATATAACGCCAGATTTATCAGAATCAACCATTTTTTGGACAACTACTGCTAAGCTTGCCTGTTCGTGCTTGAAACCCTGTTTATTTCTGTAATATGTTGCTCTAGATGTGAATAAAGAAGCAAAGCATTTTTTTACGTTTTCTATAAGCGAGGAATTTCCTTTTACATTTAAGTATGTGTCTTGTTGTCCGGCAAAGCTGGCCTCTGCCAGGTCTTCTGTTGTTGCAGAGCTTCTTACCGCCACAAAAATTGGCTCTGCGCCTCTTCTTAAAATATCATGGGCAGCTCCACTTGAGAGTGATTTATCTGATCCTAAAGCATCATAAGCTTCTAGAATATCATCCTCCATTTTCTCTGGCATTTTTGAATTTTCTATCAGTTCACGAATTTTTTTTGTAGACTCATCCAGCTGTTTTGTGTTTTCATAGTCAAGCTCTGTCAGAATGTTTTTTATCCTTATGTCAATATTTGCCTCTTTTATGAAGTAATCATATGCCTGGGCTGTTATAACAAAGCCAGGAGGAACAGGAACTTTTAAGTTGAAAATCTCGCCGAGGTTTGCGCCTTTTCCTCCCACGAATTTTCCAGAATCTTTGTCAATTTCAGAAAACCATTTTATAAAGTCAATTCCTTGATTTTCAATGCCTTCCTCATCCTCTTTTTTCTTCATAAATGGTA
>JBBSXA010000032.1:4490-33661 GCA_038045985.1 Nanobdellota archaeon | reverse complement strand
CAAGAATTAAATTCAAAACCCTTAAAGGATGCCTTTTCCTCAAACTCTTCTTCATAGCTAATATAAATTATCTACTTATTTAAGTTTATTTATTTCCATGTTTATTGAGAAAATTGGCCTGAAGCAAATACCTTTATACTGCTTATAGAGTTTTTCAGAGAGCATGAATTTTTCCTTGGGCTTATATTTTTCAACAAAACTGGCAAACGACTTTGCAATTTTTGGCTTGATTAAATCTGATTTAATTTCAATAGGGATAACCCTTCCCTTTCTCTCTAAAACAAAATCTACTTCTGCTTTTGCCTTGCTCCTCCAGTATTTAACATCCATGTCCTTCTTAAAAATTTCAGAGGCGGCAAAATTTTCATAAAGCACTCCTTTATCCTGCCTGTTTTTCATATTTTCAAGATTTTTTATAATAATATTTCTGAATCCATTATCCAAGAAAAATATCTTGGGGGCTTTGACAATTTCCGTTCTTTTGTTTGTATGAAAAGGAAGACTTCTTAAGCAGATGAATGTTTTCTCTAAAATATTTAAATTCTCAAGCAAATCTTTGTGCTTAAAACCGCTTATGGAAGAAAGCTCGTTATAATTCAGAATGTTTCCTATTTGCAGAGCCAATGTGTTGATAAGTCTGCTTAATTTATAATCTTCCTTAAGATTAAGAATTTCTTTTATTTCTTTCAAAAAATAAGTGTTGTATATATTTCTTAAAACAATTTCTTTTTCTTCTTTATCATTAGATAGGATTACTCTAGGATACCCTCCATAAATGCAAAATTCATTAAATAAAAGGAATATTTTTTCTATAATTGGCACTGACAATTTTCTTTTTAAATAAATTTTTTCATATATTACTGGCTCTTTATAGCTAAGAAATTCTTCAAAAGAAAAAGGATAAAGATTAAAAACAAATATTCTCCCAACAAGATATTTTATGCTTTGGATTGAAAGCTCTGACACAGAAGAGCCGGAGATGATAACTTTCGTCTTATAATTGTCGTATAAATATTTTAAATGTTTTCCGCCATCTTTTGCGTATTGGAATTCGTCAATAAACAAATAGTCGTATTTTTTAACATATAGCTCTATAAAAGATTTCAGATCTTCATTAAACATCTCAAGAGTTTCCCTGTCTTCAAAATCAAGAAAAACGCCATTTTTTAGATCTTTGAAGATATTTTTCAGCATTGTTGTCTTTCCGCACTGCCTCGGCCCGACAACGGCGATAATCTCTCTATCTTTAAGCTGCTTCCGAATTTTCTTTTCTAAAAATCTATAAATGTACATTTTATCCCGGCTAAAATTTATATTTTATTAATATTAGTAGACATCCCTTTATAAATCTTTCTTTCGACAGAAAAGATTACTCAACAAATAAAACACCTAAAAGAACCAGGCTAAAAGCATTAAATATACTTGATTTCCTCACATTCTTCTTCATTATAAACCAAAATAAAATAACTATAAAAAACTATTCAATACTCATCCCAGCTTTTTATTTTTAAAAAACCACCATTGTTTTTTTCCAAACACTCCACAAAAAGTTTTGCAACGTTTAAATCTGTAATTAAAGGAACTCCAAAGTCAACAGCATTTCTTCTTATCTCATAACCCGCACTAAAATCTTTTTTCTCATCAGTTGGAAAGTTAATAACAAGATCCACCTCTTTTTTTCTTATTAAATCAATAACATCAGGATGTTTTCCCTCTCCAACTTTAAAGACCCTTATGTTCTGAATCCCATTATTAATTAAAAAGGCAGAAGTTTTTTCAGTGGCGTATAATTTATACTCAATATCGTAAAGTTTTTTTGCGCATTCCAAAAATTTTTCTTTCTTAGTGTCTCCGCCAATAGTCAAAAGAATATTTTTCTTTGGAAAAATAAAGCCGCTGGACAATATTGATTTCAAAAAAGCCTCGTCTAGATTATCTCCAAAGCAGGCAACTTCTCCTGTGCTTGCCATTTCAACACCTAAAACAGGATCAGCTCCCTTAATTCTTGAAAAAGAAAACTGCGGCGCTTTAACAGCAATATAATCCATATCAAGAGTACTTCTTGGTTCTTTAACATTCTCACCCATAATAACTCTTGTTGCTATTTCAATAAAATTAATTTTAGAGGCTTTTGAAACAAATGGAAAACTTCTAGAGGCTCTTAAATTGCATTCAATTACCTTAACATCATTGTCTTTTGCCAAAAATTGTATATTAAAAGGTCCCGTAATATTCAGAGCATATGCAATTTTTCCTGCAACATCTTTGACTCTTCTGACAGTCTCCAAGTATAAACGCTGAGGGGGAATAACAATTGTTGCATCACCGCTATGAACTCCTGCATTCTCAACATGCTCAGTAATGGCACTAACAACAATTTTCCCATTTTGCGCAACACCATCAATCTCAATTTCTTTAGCCCCGGATATAAACTTGCTTATCACAACAGGATATTCGCTAGACAATTTAGAGGCTTTCTCCAAATATTTTTCTAAAGAAACATCATCATAGGCAACATTCATTGCAGCACCGCTCAAAACATATGAAGGTCTTACCAAAACAGGATAGCCGATAGAATTAGAAAATCTTTTAGCATCCTCTATAGTTACTAACTCTTTCCAAAAAGGCTGATCAATTTCAAGTTTCTCCAAAAGCCGTGAAAACTTATGTCTATCTTCCGCATTATCAATGTTTCCAGCGCTAGTCCCCAAAACAGGAACCCCATAATTTGAACATTCAACAATTAGATTATTTGGAACCTGGCCCCCAACAGAAAACACAACACCGAGAGGATTAATTTTTTTGCATATTTCATAAACATTCTCGTAAGAAATCTCATCAAAAAATAAAAAATCAGATTCATCATAATCAGTGCTGACAGTTTCAGGATTGTAATTTAAAACACTTGTCTTATAACCCATTTTCTTAAGCGTTTTTATGCAATTTACGCAACACCAATCAAATTCAACACTGCTGCCAATTCTATAAGTCCCAGAACCAAGAATTAAAATCAAGTTTTCATGACTAATTTTAACATCATCCTCAACAGAATTATAAGTCGTATAAAGATAATTCGTCTGCGCTGGATATTCTGCAGCAAGAGTGTCAATTTTTTTTATAAAAGGGAAGATATTATTTTCATGCCTGAAAGAAAGAATGTCTTTTTTTAGTGTATTTGTAATCAAAGAAATCTGCTTATCAGAAAAACCATATTTTTTCGCTTCAAGAACACTTTCCTTGGAAAAATTCCCGCTTAACTTATTTTTAACATCAAAAATATTTTTAATCTTATGTAAAAACCATTTGTCTATTTTAGTCAGCTCGTAAATTCTTTCAATGCTCCATTCTTTATTTACAGCCTGTGCAACTGCAAAAATTCTTTCGTCAGTGGGATTTTTTAATTCTTCTTCCAAATTCTCAAAGTGTATGTCATTGCAGCAAATTCCATGCCTCCCTAAATCAAGCATTCTAATTGCTTTTTGCAGCGCTTCCTCAAATTTTCTTCCAATTGCCATTACTTCGCCAACACTTTTCATACTACTCCCAATATGTTTAGATGCCTTGGTGAATTTATTGAGATCCCATCTTGGAATTTTAACAACGCAATAATCCAAAGCAGGTTCAAAACAGGCTTTTGTAACTTCAGTAACTTTATTTTTTAATTCTATTAATGAGTGTCCTAAAGCCAATTTAGCCGCAATATATGCTAAAGGATAGCCTGTTGCTTTAGAGGCAAGAGCAGAACTCCTTGACAACCTTGCATTAACCTCAATAACTCTATAATCGCTGTTAAAAGGATTCAACGCAAACTGAATGTTGCACTCACCGACAATTTCAAGGCTTCTTATAACTTTCAAAGATAAATCTCTCAGATTATTATATTCCTCATTGTTCAAAGTCTGCGATGGAGCAACAACAATGCTTTCTCCAGTATGAATCCCCAAAGGATCAAAATTTTCCATATTACAGACAGTAATGCAGTTATCATAACAATCTCTCACAACTTCATATTCAATTTCCTTCCACCCATACAATGATTCTTCAATTAAAATTTGAGAGCTGGAGCTTAATGCCTCTATGATATTTTTTTTAAATTCATCTTCGGTTTTGCAAATGGCTGAACCCAATCCCCCCAAACTGTAAGCACTTCTTATAATAACAGGGTAACCAATTTTTTCCACAGCATACATTGCATCATCAAAACTAGAAGCAGCTATGCTTTTAGGAGTCTTTACATCAATTTCATTTAATGAATCAACAAACAATTTTCTATCTTCTGTTTTTTTTATAGTATCAATGCTTGTTCCCAAAACTTTAATGTTATGTTTCTGCAGAATATTTTTATTCCATAAATCCAAGCCGCAATTTAAGGCAGTCTGACCTCCAAATCCTAGTAAAATTCCTTCTGGTTTTTCTTTCTCAATGATATTTTCAACAAAATCACATGTCACAGGGAGAAAATAAATTTTATCAGCAAGATTTTCATCAGTTTGCACTGTAGCTATATTTGGATTAACAAGAACAATTTCAATTCCCTCTTCTTTCAAGGCTTTTATTGCCTGACTCCCAGAATAATCAAATTCTCCTGCTTCTCCGATTTTCAAAGCGCCACTCCCTAATATTATAACTTTTTTTATTTTTTCCATTTTATTCGAGTTCTCGCAGTTCGTTGTTTTTGGGAACCTTTTTTAAAAGGTTCAATTTTTTAACTTCCTTTAAAAAAACATCAAACAAAAATTCAGTATCCCTTGGTCCGGGATTTCCTTCAGGATGAAATTGGACGCTGAAAAACGGCTTTTCTTTATGTCTTATTCCCTCATTTGTGCCATCATTGGCATTAACAAACCATTCTTCCCAATCGTAAGGAATATTTTTCGCATCTAAAGCAAATCCATGATTTTGCGACGTAATATAGCATCTTTTTGTTTTCATATCAATACAAGGCTGATTGCTTGACCTATGGCCGTATTTCATTTTGTAGGTATCCATTCCAATGGACAATCCCAAGAGCTGATTTCCAAGACAAATTCCAAAGATTGGTTTTTCTTTATGCAAAATTTTTTTAATGTTTTCAATTGTCATTACGCACTGTTTTGGATCTCCAGGCCCGTTAGAAATTATTATTCCATCATAATCCAGAGAACTAAAATCATAATCATAAGGAACTCTTATAACTTTAACATTTCTTTTCAACAAACATCTTATAATATTATTTTTAACACCGCAATCGACAACAATTATTTTTAAATCTCCATTTCCATATTCAGCAACCTCTTTTATTGAAACTTCCTTGACAATATCAATTTTATTTGGGTCGAAAAAATATAAATTATTTTTTATTTTTATTTTTGCAAGCATCGTCCCATTATCTCTGATTATGCTTGTTAATGCTCGAGTATCAACCCCAAAAACACCAGGAATTTTATTTTTCTTAAGCCATTCATCCAAACTTACGGAAGAATTCCAATGACTATGATTATGACTTAAATCATCAATAACTAGAGCAGAAACTTGAATTTTATCAGATTCAAAATTTTTTAATAATTCATTTTCAATTTCTTCTCCCGGAACCCCATAGTTTCCAATAAGAGGATAAGTTAAAACCAAAATCTGCCCCTTATAGCTAGGATCAGTCAAACTTTCAGGGTAACCTACCATTGAGGTGTTGAAAACAATCTCGCCAGAAACATCTTTCTCATGGCCAAAAACATTTCCCTTAAAAGAAATGCCATTTTCAAGAATAATTTGGACCTCTTTGTAATTCTTCATTAAAATATAAAAAAACTTTAACATTATTTAAAGATATATGTAAAAAATGTGCAAAAACACACAATTAGCTATTCATATCAAACTCTTCTATAACCTCATACGTTGGTCCTTCTAGAAAAAGCTCTGATTTCATTAAATTAAAACTCTTAACCTCAAATTCAACATTTTTTATCTTAACCTCTTTCAAAAATTGCAAAAGAGCTTTTTTATCTTTAACACTCTTTACTCTTGAAATAGTTACATGACCCATGAATCTAAATTCTTGTTTGAAATGCTCTTTCAAACATTCATCAATTTTCTTTTGAAGTTCAAAAATTTCTTTTCCATCTAGCTTTATCCAAATTATCCTAACAAAATCCTCTGAAAAAACCCCAGTTTTTCCAAGTTTAACTCTAAATTTATCAGCTCTTATCTCCCTTAATTTTTCCTTAATTCTATTCAACTGTTCTTCATCAACCTCTCCTAAAAACTTCAAAGTCAAATGAAGATTTTCACTCTCAGTCATTTTTCCTTCAAACAATTTTCTTTCAGAGATTTTATTTTGAATTCTTTTTATTTCTTCAATTGCCTCTTTAGATAAAGGAATTGAGATGAATACTCTCATTTTATAAAAGTTCAGCCAAAATCTTCGCCCCTAATTTTACGGTTAAATTATCCTTATCAAGAGAAGGGTTTATTTCAACAATATCAATCGCTTTAAGGTTTTTCATCTTATTCATTCTCTGAATAATGTAAATTAACTGCCTTGAAGTCAAGCCTCCTGGCTCTTTATAGCCTGTTCCTGGTGCAAAGGCAGGGTCAACAACATCCACATCTATGGATAAATAAAGCTCTTTTTTATTCGCAAATTCCATTATCACTTCAGAAGTTTCTTCGAGATTCTCAAGTATCTGATTTACTTTAATAATCTTAATTTTATTCTCAGAAATAAACTTCAGTTCATCAACGTAAGAGTTTCTGACTCCAACTAAGAGAACATTTTCACTTGGAAAGCCTTCTTCTATAAGTCCTCTAAGCCATTCTTCATGTGTAGGAAAACCCTTAACAGGTTTCATGCAATCAGGATGTGAATCAAAAACAATAAGGCAGGGTTCTTTGCCTATAACTCTAGAATGTTTCAAAAAGGCTTTAACAATTGAGAAGCTAATAGAATGATCCCCTCCCAAAAAAATAACTCTATTCTTATCGTAAGCTTCCAGAGCATTCTCATAAATTAACTTATTAGTTAACTCTAAATTGCCATTATCCAAATGAATTTCCTCCAAATCAAGCAGTTTTACATCTATTGGCTTTTCCTGCTCATTGGAATAAATTTCTTTTAAAGTCGTTAAAATTTCATTTCCAGCTTTTTCGCAACCCTTTGTCTTTCCCAACCCATTAATTCCTGGAACTTTTATTATTTGCATGATAATAAACAAAAAACTAGGTTTTTAAGGTTGTTGAAAAGAGATTTTGATAAAGAAAACCTTTGCTGTTTAAAAGAAGGGTTGATAAAGAAAACCTTGGTCCTTTTTATTCAGGCACTAATGCAAAAAAGCTATAATTCTTCAGCTTTGCCATCTTCTTGACATCTTCAAGATTTACAGTTTTTATCTTCTTCTCAAAATCATAAAAATCCTCAAAAAAGCCATTTATCTCCCACAACAAGAGAGAAGACATCTGCAGGACAGAATCTTCCATTGAAATCTGATAATGCCCTATAAGCTGCTCCTTGACTTCAGAAAGCTCTTTCTCACCAAGCTCATCAGCAACTTTCTCAAACTCCTTCAGAATAAGCTTCTTAACTTCTTCAATCTTGTCTTTAGTAGTACCGACATAAATCATATTGTAGGAATAATCTCTGTTTATATTAGAATTTCCTTTAACAGCATAAGCAAGGTTTCTTTTCTCTCTTATTTCAGAAAATAATCGTGAAGACATGCCTTCTCCAAGAACAGCGCCTAAAGCAAAAGCAGTATAGGCGTCTTTTTGCCCTAAATTAGGAACATGATAAGCAAACATTAAATTTGCCTGGTCGACCCCTTTTCTGGTTTCTATGCTTGAATTATTCTTCTCAACAACTTTAAATTGCGGAACACTTCCTTTCTTATTGTCAAAATTCTTCTCAGCAAAATTACACAATTCTTGGAAGTCAGCATCACCAACAACACAAAGAATCATATTATTTGGAGTGTAAACTTCTTTGAACCTTGTCAGTATCTTTTTCCTGTCAATAGAGCTCATAGTTTCATGAGTGCCAATAAGATTACTTCCAAGAGGCGCATCATAAAGAAAATTTTGAATCTTATCTGTAACATAAACTCTAGGCACATCTTTCCTCATCTTAATCTCTTCAAAAATAACTTTTCTTTCTTTGTCAATTTCCTTTTGGTCAAACAAAGGGTTTTTTACCATGTCAGAAAGAACATCAAGAGCAACACTAATGTGTTTTGAAGGCATCTTGCACCAGTAAGCGGTAATTATCTCATCAGTAAAACCGTTCAGCTCTCCGCCATTTCTCTCAATAGCTTCTGCAATCTGTTTGGCATTTCTTTTCGGAGTTCCTTTGTAAAGTAGATGTTCAACAAAATGAGAAATTCCTTTTTCTTCTGCAGATTCATTTATTCCCCCGCACCTGACTGCAAAACTGACAGCAACAATAGGAAGACTTCTTTTTTCAAGTATAACTGTCATTCCATTCTTCAAGACTTTTCTGTAAAATTCTGGCTTCATTAAACACAAAGGAAAAAATCGTTTTTAAAGCTATTTACATTAGAATCAATTATAGAAGATTATTATCTTTTCAAAAAATCTCTCTTCTTTTTTTCTTCATCTTCCAATCTAGCAAGATCCTTAACATAATATTTAGCCAAATCTTCATTTCCCTCTTCTATTGATTTTTTCAATTTCTCTTTATGTATTTCAACCTGCTTTTTAAGAGATTCAATTCCTTTTTCCAATCTTTTTTTTCGTTTCATTTTCAAGCTTTTTTAAGTAATTTTTTAGAATACTCAACAAACCCAGCACCTCTTCTTTTGTTATTTTTATGCTAGAATTCTCCTCATTTCGCACAACCCTATAGACATGAAAAAACTTCTCTATTTCAGGCTCATTTAATCCAGAATTCAAAAATAATTTTTTAATCCCTTCATTGCTAAACTGTTTGTTCATTAAAAAACATTCCATAACATAACAAACCCTCACCCTCATCATTAACGAATATACAATAGAAGAGGAGATGTTTTTATCATCCATGGAAATGAGTCCTTCGGCAATTTTTATTATTCTCTTGATATCTTCAAAATTCCAATTAAGTTTTCTTAAGTCTATTTTACTGGAATTTAACTCTTCTAATAAAATAGGATTTAGCAAAATCTTGGCTTCTCTTAAAATAGGCATAATTAGTAGAGGATAGTTTTGTATTGTTTTTTTTAATTCTTGAATTGGCACAACCCTAGCATCTACACTTTCCAAAGCATTTTTTATATTATTGTCTTTTTCCTTTGTAATAATGAGTATGTCTATATCAGAATCAATTTCTTGCTCATTTCTAGCATAACTTCCATAAAGATAAACGCCGATTATATTAGGCATAAAATCTATAAGTTTGTTTAATATCCTCTTTTTTAAGTCTGCAACACTATCTGGAAGCACAATAACAATTTCTTTCCCAAGGTATTCCTTAGGGACATAAACAGCAGCCCCATTTCCTATTTCAACAGCTTTCTTTATTAATTTCATAGTATATACACGTATATACATTATTTAAACATTTCTTTTTGCACAAAGAGATAAGTGAAAAGTTATGCCTTCTCAAAAATAATATACCTTTCACCATTAAGCTCGAAATCATCAATAATCTTGAAATTCTCATTGACAAACCTTAAAAACCAGCCCCTTTGCACAGAAAACTTTTTTCTAGCACCCAAACTTTTGGTTGCAAAGCTAACAACAATCCTATCAGTCAAGGGCATAATCTCATTAATAAGCTCTTTTGAATAATTTCTTTTAACAATCTCAAGAGAGTCTATAACTTTAAACAAGAAAACAATTCTAGGTCTGGGAGTTTTTTCAATAAGCTCCTTTAATTTTTCTATTTCAAAAAGGCTGAGATGAAAAGCTTCTCCCTTAATTTTTTCTTTCTTGAAGAAATTGTTCATAGCGTCAACAAACTGACCCATTGCCTCGACAGCAAGATAATTAATTTTATGTCCTAGCCCTTCAAAAAAGCTATAGCTAAAACCATTTATTCCCGCCCCTAAATCAATAACGCTCAGCTCTTTTTTAAGTCTGGAAAAGCTCCTAAAATAAACTTCTTTGTAAAAAGGCAATCGCTCTTTAGTTGACTTATGCTTCATGAGATACCACTCAGTGCCCTTGTCTTTTGCGGAAAAAACTTTCCTGCTTGAGAAACTGGAGAAAATTCTCCTCAGAAAATTCCTCGTCAATTTGACTTTTTGGTAATCATTGAGCTTTTTGCCTGAGAACTTTTCAAAAGCCATTTCAACATCTTTCATAGGGAGTTGGCTAAACTCCTTCTTCTGCATGATTTTTTGGATTAATTCGGATTTTTCCATTTTAATTTACAATAATTACTTTCTTTACCCTACAGAAACTTTCAAAATCTTCATAATAAATCTCACCTTTGTAAAAGACATAATCCTTTGGGTAATTTATATCGCTGGAGACTTTATCTGCTAAAATGTAAGAAGCAGATTCTGTAGAGGCTCTTATTCTTATTAATCTTCTTACCATTGAATCATTTCCCAGCTCAGGATATTTTGAAAGCTCATCAAAGAAAAACAATGCAGACCACATCTTTACAGTCAGCTTATAAATTTCTTTATCAGAATTAACTTTGTCAATTTGTTCAACTAACTGGGAAAATTCAGTGCACAAATTATGAAAAAATTCTTCATTGAAAGACTCCTCAAACCACTTATCAAACTTTTCCGCCTCTTCTAAATTGTAATAAAGAGTGACTAATCCGTTTCTGCTGACAAAAATGTGATTAAAATATCCTATTCCAGTTATTTTTTCCAATTCATAAGACTCACCTTCATACCATGCCTTAATTTCAAATAAAGAACACTCGCGAGTTAAAGCTTTATAGTATTGATTCATTAAAATTTTAAAGCATTGTTGCTTAAAAAAGATATCTTTAAATAATATATGGCATCCACAAACCAATCGCCTTTTTATAAGCAGGTAGAGGCAAAATTCCTGGCAGCGCATACAAATGAAGAAAAGCTGAAATGGCTTGAGGAAATGATAAAAGAGTGCCCAAAGCATAAAAGCTCTGAAAAAATGCTTGCTAACTTAAAAACGAGGTATATAAAATTAAAGGAAAAAATTGAAGGGATAAAAAAAGCGGGAAAATCTTCAAAAAAACAAGGGATAAAAAAAGAAGATATGCAGGCAGTAATAGTGGGATTAACAAACTCCGGAAAATCCTCTCTTCTCAATATTTTGACAAACACATCTCCAGAAATTGCTTTTTATGAACTCACAACCAAGAAGCCATTAGTTGGAATGATGCCTTATGCAGGAATGCAAATCCAAATAATTGAAATTCCAGCGCTAAAATCAGAATACTATGACAAAGGCCTTGTGAACTCTGCAGATACAATCCTCATTTTAGTAAACAATCTTGAAGAAATCACTGAGATAGAAAAAGAAATTTCTTCAAACAAAGGTAAAAAAATAGTTGTTTTCAATAATAAGTTTAATCTAGAAATTAGGAAGCTGGAAGCAACTCTAAAATCTAGAAAATATAATTTTTGCATAATAAACACTAAAACAGAAGATGTAGATGAGCTAAAAGAAAAAATATTTCAGAGCTTTGACAAAATAAGAGTTTTTACAAAAGAGCCTGGAAAACCAAAATCTGACAGGCCAATAATTCTGCATCCAAATTCAAACGTAAAAAACGTTGCAGAAAAAATATTAAAGGGATTCTCAAATTTAGTAAAAGAAACTAAAATCTGGGGTCCTAGCTCAAAATTTCCAGGACAAAAAGTAGGCCTTGCCCATATCTTAAAAGACCTTGATGTTGTTGAATTCAAGACAAGATAATTATTTTAAATCTCTAATTTTCTGGGAAATTTCCTTTAGGCGTTCATCAACATTTTGATAAATGATATAAGTCACTGAGCCAACTAGGATAATAACAAATGTATATACCAAAATTCTTTCAGGATTTAATATCCAAGCACCAACAAAAGCAAATAAAGTTCCAAGACCAGTTATCAAGAAAATATTTAACAATTGAAGATTTCTCTTATAAGATAAATCCAAGACATTCTTCTCTAAATAAAATTTAACCATTTTAATTAGAAGCTATCAATGAAATGCCAAAGGCTGCAATAGCAATACCCACTATAACCTCAACAGTATTTTCTATAAAATTCAAAGCTATATATGCTCCAAGTAAAGTTGCGCCGACACCAACTCCCATTTTCAGAGGATTAATTTTTCCCATATTCTCCTTAACAAACAAAAGTTTTTAAAATTAACTAAACAAGATAAAGTATAAAAATGCAGGTAAGCTTTAAAAGAAATGGTAAAAAAATTAGAAGAACTTACGAGAACTCAAAAAGGAATTGTTAACATTTTGCCTTTAAAGAAAGATAATCCTTTAGAGATAAATGAGTTAAAACAAAGGCTTGAGGATAATGGCTATGGAATAATTAATAAAGAAGACATCAGAGGCGACTTAAGTGGGCTAATAAGATACGGCAATGTAAGAACAATTGAAGATCATGGAAAAATGAAATATTACTTGTCAAACAAATTAGGATCGGAAAAAAGAAACCAAGGGAGTTTAAGAGGAAGTCCTCACCCTTTCCGTGACTTTTATAGAATGGTAGGAAGATGGTTCGGCTCAATATTCCTCATCTTCGGATTTGGTGTTCTCATGGCTCAGGATTTATCTCTTACAGGCGCAGTAATATCAACAGGAAAAGTTGCAGATATAACCTCTATTCTAGCAATTGCGTTAATGGTTATAGGAGCAGTCTTATTTTTCAAGTCCAATAAATAAAATTCAGTATAATTTAAATACACCAAATACTTAAAAAAAATATGAAAATTATTGAGAAAATATTTGGCTCAATATTCCTTCTTATAGGATTTGTATTCTTAGCCATTCAGGATTTGTCGCCAACAGGTGCAGTAATATCAACAAGTAAGATTGCAGATTTTGTCTCAGTAGGAGCAATAATATTGATGATCCTTGGAGCAGTTCTGTTCTTCAGGTCTCATAAAGATTAAGATATTTTTTATAAAAACCAAATACACTTGTAATTAACAACCCTATTTCCAATTTTTTCTTATCAAAGAAATAATCTCTTCAAGATTAGACGCAACAGCATTCTTTAAGTCCATTGCATGAAGGTTCCCTGCTTCAAATTCTTTCTCTAATTCATCGTAGCTGTAAAAGTCTTTATCGCCTCCAAATTTCTCTTCTCTTTTTATTGAAATCCTCCCAAACCTAGGAAACAAAATTAATTCAGAGATAGATAGTATAGGATTATTCATTACATCTCCTTGCTTGCAGTAAGCTTTGTTTATCTTCTTTATAATATCTTCTTGAGAATCTCTTATTGAAATAAAGCTTTCTTTATCAGAGCTTGACATTTTTCCTCCAGGTCCTTTCAAGCTTGAGATTATTGGAGTGTAAAGATAAACAGCATCTTGCAAATTTATTTCTTTTCCCTCATCAACTCCCAACATATAAATCTTCCTCTGGTCTAATCCAGCTACAACAAAATTAACTCCTAAGCTTTTAACATCAGCTATCTGCATTAAAGGATAAATAATCTGGCTTATCTTTGCATTTTCAACATCTCTGGCCACCTGCTGCATTGCTCTAACCCCCCTATTAACCGTAACTTTCAGTGTGAGTTTTAAAACATCGCTGATATACTCTGGCTTCATTTCATAGCTGGTTCCTTTTATAAACTCTGCATCCAACCCTGCAGCCTTAAGGCCTTTTTCCCATTGCTTAACCTGGTTCTTGACAAAATCCCAATCTCCTTTTTTATTCAGCCACGTATGCCAATCAGCTAAAAGAATCTTAACCTTAATTCCCGCTTTCTGCAAATCTAATAGTTTTGTTATAGTTACAAAATGCCCTAAATGAATCTCACCACTGCACTCATACCCACAATAAACAACGCCTTTTTTAATAAATTCAGAAATAAACTTATCATTAACTATCTCAACACAATTCCTCTTTATCAAAGTGATTTTCTCTTCATCCTTCAATTTCATAATTAAAAAAGAATCTTTCAATTATTAAAACTTTCTAAGAGCTATTTTTTATTAGGAAGCGCCAATAAAAAAATGCCTGCTGCCACAAGAATAACGAACAATATAGAATTTACGCTACTCCCTGTTTTTACCCAAAGCAAAGCAATGGCAGTCAACAACGCTCCTAAGGCCTTAAACACAAGCAAAGAATGTTTATTTCCCATCATATAAAAAAGAATTGAGGATTATTAAAGCTTTCTAAATTAAGTTAAAATAATTTATTTAGAAATTATTTTACTTTTATTACAGTAATGAAAATTTATTTTGTTAATCTGAAAAAAATGACTTTAAGGTAGAATACAATTTATCTATTAATATTTTCCATCAGCAAAATTATTTTTAACTGTTAAACCCTGTATAAATATGCTTATAGAGATAATTATTGCTCTTTTAACAGGCATCTTCGCTGGCACAATCACAGGCCTTCTGCCAGGAATCCATATAAACCTCATAGGAGCAATTCTCGTTTCAGCATCAATAAGTGTTTTATCAGGTATCACTCCTATTTATTTTGCAGTTTTTATTGTTGCCATGTCCATCACACATTCTTTTCTTGATTTTATTCCCTCTATTTTTTTAGGATGTCCTGAAGATGGGACAGAGCTCTCAATTCTTCCAGGCCACCATCTTCTCAAAAAAGGAAGAGGGTATGAGGCAGTGATGCTAACTGCTTACGGCGGTCTCTCCGCAATATTAATTTTATTGATTTCTTCTGCACCTTTAACAATCTTAATACCTAAAATTTATCCGTTAATAAGCAAATTTATTCCTTACATCCTTATTCTTATTTTAATTTTTATGATATTTTCAGAAAAAAACAAGTTTTCAGCTTTGCTAGTAATCTTTTTAACAGGTATTCTTGGTTATATAGTTTTAAATTTAGAGTTAAAAGAATCTTTGCTTCCTTTATTAGCAGGACTTTTTGGCGCCTCTTCTTTGATGATAAGCGTAAGCTCAAAAACAAAAATTCCAAAACAAAAAATTTCCGAAAAAATAAAACCTAACTTCATAAAGCCCTTAGCAGGCCTTTTAATTTCTTCTCCAATTTGTGGGTTTCTTCCAGGTTTGGGAAGCGGGCAGGCAGCAGTGATAGGAAACACTATTGCAAAAACAGACGATAAAGGCTTTTTGGTTCTTCTTGGAGCAACAAATACTCTGATTATGAGCCTTTCATTTATATCGTTGTATACTATCCACAAAAAAAGAACAGGATCTGCAGCCGCAATAGAAAGTTTAATTGGAAATTTTGAAATAAATATTCTAATGCTCATTTTGTCAATATGTTTCATCTCAGGATTAATTTCTTTTTTCTTGACAAAATTTCTAGCAAAAAAATTCACAGCAATAGTTAATTCTATAAATTATTCAAATCTGTCAATTTTTACACTAGTTTTTGTTTCTTTAATTGTTTTAATCTTTTCTGGATTTTTAGGACTCCTTATATTCATAATTTCAACATTTACAGGAATCTATTGCATTCAAACAAGTGTGAAAAGAACAAATATGATGGCTTGTCTTTTAGTTCCGACAATTATGCTGTACCTACTTTAAAAAGACTAAAAACAAAAGATTTATAAAAAAGAAAAAACTGAAGTAAAAGTAAAAATGGATCAGAAAAGAAGGCTTGCCTTGAAAAGTATGTTTCTTACCTCGACAGGAGTATTAATCGGAGCTACAGGCCTAGAATTGATTCTAAGCTCATGCTCTCAAAAAGTAAATGTCAGCACTCCTGGAGATATCACAATAGACTCTAAACATGTTGGAACAATACAAGGAAGAGTAGTTAGTGCAGTACCTTATAATAATCAAGTAGTATGGAGTCTAGGAATTGAAGGGATTACAGTCACAATAGAAGATATGACATTTAAAGTAAAAACAATTGCTGAAGGAAACTATATTATAGACAATGTTCCTGCAAGGGCATATAACATTCTTGGGAATTGGGAAGATATAAGACATTCATATGGAAAAGACAAACAGCCGGTGCTGGTAAAAAAACAAGAAACAGTAATCGCTCCAGATTTAAAAATCTCTCCTATCTCACTTGAAGATTCAATAATTTATGGCAAAGTTTTTTATGAGAATGGATATGTTTATTCAAATAAAAAAATAAGCATAAACAACATTAACGGATGGGAGACGCCAAACGTTCCTATACCTGGAAGAGAATGCTCTTCAACAATTACATCAAGTGATGGATCTTATGCCTTATACACTCATAGAGGATGTGACTCCAGAGAGACTTTTGCATCTCCAGAAGGGAAAGTTAAAATGGAAGGACAAGAGAATAGTGTTATAAATGAGGAGAGTTTGCCTGGAATCAATCAAAGAAAGCTTTTCGTCGTAAAATAAATCACCCAAACCAATCATTCAAGGCTTTCTGCTTATCCAGCTCCTTTCCAAAGATGCTGTCAACAAATCTTTTCAATAAATCAAGATTCTGTTTCATATAATTGGAAAGATGATATTTCTCAACCAATTCCAGAGCAAGCTCTAAATATTTCTTGATTCCTCCTTCATGAACGGTAAAAATCAATTTTCCCCCACAAGCCAAGCAAACACCTGAAAGAGGAGGCCTTCTGAAAATTTCATTACAAGAAACACATCTGAAATTCTGAATGGAAAAATTTCTGAGGTTTCCTTTCATATCCTTTATAAAATGTCTTTCTAATATTAAGCGCGCAGTGTCGGAGGTATCTGCGCTTCTTAATTTTTCCACAAGCCCCATTTGATGTCTGACTTTATCCTGCATAGTAGCAAGAGTCTTATAGCTTGAACAAACAACTCCCTCATTAAAATTGCTAGTATTATGAGTAAAGCCAAATCCTACAAAGGGATCTTTTTCTTCCTTAAGGATATCTCTGACCATAAGAATATTAACTTTTGAAGAATGCTCTGCCCTTTCAGCAGCCTCGTAAAGTTCAAGAGGATATTTCCATGAAAATTCAAAGTCAAGAATCTGGTCATCAACCTCCCCTGCATCAATCTTTGCGTTTAAAACTAAAGGGGCATCTTGAGTTCCACCTCTGTGGCTTGGCAAAAAATTCCTTGAAAAATTTAAAAGAACATCTGAAAGCAGCATAATAGCCATTTCATCACCATCACAATCTCTTCTAATCGCGGCATGCATGTAAGGGCTTGCAAAACCCCCCAAGGAATTTGAAAAGCCTACGAATCTGCAGATAACTCCGGCGCAATTATGAGGAGCCATGCATACTCCAAGCTGGCCCACAAGATCTTCTTTTTTTGTTACATTGTGAAATCTAGGAAGAGTGTATATTTTTTCAAGCTCCTCATCTACAAAATTAGCCAGATTCATAAAAACTTCTTCCCCTCTTTCATCAGTGGACTCAAAAGAGTTTGGAATTAAGATATCATGAGGCTTTAGCTCAAGAATCTGCTCTTCGGTTTCAAGTGCATTTCCATAAACATCTTTATTATAACCAAGCTCTTTTAATTTCTCAACGCTTACAAAAACTTCTTTAGGTTTAAACGCCACCAAAGGCAGTTCAGTGACATCATATCTAACAGTCCCGTCTTTATTGACTTGAAGATTATATTTAGCCCTTAAGATGCCTTTTGCAAGATTTTCAACATCTTTCTCATCGGACCAAACACCTCTAACTCCTTTGACAAGCAAAGGAACCTCTTCTCTTCTCAGGCCTAATTTAGCCACAGCTTTATTAAAAAAATTATTTATATCTATGCTTTGGAAGCAGTGTCTAAGCCCTTTCTTGCCATCCACCTCTTTAAAAAAGCTTTTTTCTTTAGACTCGTAAAAGTAATATTTTTTTATGCATTTGCCCCCACATTCTTCGCAAGAGGGATAAATAGTTTCTTTATTGCACAATTCACAATAAAATAATGGAAACTGGCTTCTAACCATTCCTTCTCCACAAGCAGCCTGAACACTTCTCAATCTTCCTCCTTCACTTCCTACTGGAAACAAAACATTAGGGCTTCCAGTTAGCTTTCGAAGTTTCGCTTTTTCAGGCCTACCCATTCTTGCGCCAATAAACTCTCCCGCCTTGTCTTTGATTATAATGTCAGAAAGGTTGTTTATGGTTTTCAAAACATCATCACTAAAAATAAATCTTGAAAAATCGAGGATGTCTTTAAAGAGAGCATCTCCTTCGAGGATATCTAAATCTATTCCTAAATTCACAAAAAAAGCCCTACTTTCATCTTTGCTCAAAACAACATTTTCTATTGTGACTTCATGTTCAACGCCTAAAAGTTCTAAAGCTCTTTTCCCGTGTGCAAACTTTTCTTGTTCGCTTTTAGAGTAAGGAAAAATTAATTTTCCAGAAACCCTGGCTTTTTTTAGCCAATCAATCAAGCCAATAAATTGATCTTCAGAAATTTGACTCCAATAAAAAATAAAATTTGGGTGAAGAGGTATATTAAATTCCTTGCTCAACATCATTGCTTCATCAAGATTAACGGAGAAATAATTCTCAACTTTCCCCCCGTATTTTTCTAAATCAAGATTCCACCACTCTTCAACATATCCTGGTTTTATTAATTGGGCATTTCTATTTGCAATATCGCTAAATGGAAAAAGAATATCTCCCAAATAGATAATTTCTTCTATATCTGGATAAAGTTTTTTTGCTTCTTCTTTTGTTTCTAACTTCCTCACACTTCCGCTGAATAATTTGACTATAGGACCATCTACAGAATCGCAAACGCTAACAACGCATCCTTTAGTCGGTTTTTCAATCTTAAGCTGAGTTCCTGTTGCTATAAATCCATCTGTAACAGCCATTGTTGCAGGATGTAAAGAGACAGCGCTAAAGCCAGAAACTCTGCTTCGACCATATCTAAATCTAAAGCCTCCAGATCTGCTAGGATGCCCAAAAACAGGTCTGCCTGCAACTAAATCTTTTATGTATGTTGGGGAGCTTTCTGCTTTTCCTCTTTCCCTCTTCTCATGAATCTCAATATACTTTTTAAGGAAATCCCAATCACTTAATTTGAATCCTAAATCTCTAAGTTTATTTATATATCTGAGAATTTTAGGAGCTTTCTGTGCGATTCCTTCCCCAAAAACAAGGCACATGCCACTTCTCAAATAATTAGTATCAATCCTATCTAAATTTTTGTAATTGGAGACTTCAAACTTCTCTGATTTTTCTCCCCCAATTTGGAGAGGCATATTTCTCCCTAAAAAAAGAATTTCTTCTTCAGTAGGCATATACTGCAGATTTGTGATTCTTTCATGATAATCTGTAAGTTCTGTAACATATCTTTTAGCTTCTTCTTCGGTTGGATCATATTTAGCATAGCCAAAAATTTCTCTAAGATGATCAAGGATAACTAAAGAAAATGCGGCGCCGGTCCCACCCGCACTTCTAACTGGTCCAGAATAGTACGGACATAAATAATCTTTTCCATCTCTTGTCTTCATAATCTTTATGTTAGTTAGCCCTTCAATAGGAGAGGAAACAACGGCAAGAGTCATATAAGCGAATCCTATTCTTGTGCCAGCCTCAATAGCTTCTATCAAGCTTGCAAACTTGCAAAATTTTTGCTTTGCAACCTCCTCAGAAATCTGAACAGCAACAACAGGATCAAGTTTCCCATATTGTTTTTCAAGATCAAGAATTCTCTTCGCTATTCCAGTCCCCTCTATCTGGGGATAAATTGTGGAAATAAGCCCAACAACTTTTTCAGCCATGCTCATTGCCAAAGGAATTTCGACTTTATCAACAGGATCAAATCCTTTAGCTCTCGCCTGCGTCGCAATCTCATAGACTACATCCACTTTTTTCTTAAGATCTTTGAAATATTGCTGAGTGTTCATTTTAATCTTCCTTTTTCCTTAGTCTCTCTTGGATCATCAGATATTATATGGGTTATTAAAATCTCATGACCTAACTCTTGAATAGGCTTAACAATAAATTTATAAGTTTCTATTTTGGTTGCATACCCTCTAACCGCCCCACAAAAATAAATTTTCATATTATTTTTCTCACAGCATTTTCCCAATTTCTAACTCTTAAAAAATTATTTGGAAGTTTTTCTTTATAATCTCCATTAAGTTGATTCCAGGGATAATTGAACAAAAAAGTTTTGATTCCATTTCTTGCAGAGTCTACTGCAATTTCTAAACAATTCTCCAATAATAAATCAACCCTTTCTGAAGAGCAGGCACTAAGTTTAGTAGAATTTACTGCCAAAGAGTCATATTTGCCTGTAGAAATAATCTTGTCTATTCTTCTCCCAAAATAATCTTTAACAAATCTCTCAGTTTTATCATGAATAAATTCAGACCTTGAGGTAACTGCAATTAAGTCATGCCTCAAAGCTAGCATGTCAATGCTTTCCTGCGCGTATTCAACAGGCTGAATTTCTAAAAAGTAAGAACTATTGCAAAAATCATCAAATATTTTAACAGATTCTTCTTTTTTGCATTTCCATGTTTTTTCCAAATCATAGCATTTGTAATCCTCTAATTTAAAGTTAGTTTCAAATCTTTGATTATAGTAATCATTCAAAACAGGCATTGTATCAGCCAAAACTCCATCCACATCAATTGCTATTCTCATTTTGTTCAAAATCAAGAATCTTAACCGCCCTTGTCTTCAAATTTAATAAAGGAACTTTGCAATGGTCTGGAATATTTCCAAATTTCTCTTGGTAAGCAGTCACGGCTTCCCATGTTGAAACAGAAATAACAAGAACATTGTTGCAGTAAGTAACAGCGCTTTTATGAGTATGCCCAGATAAAAAGATGTCAGGCACTTCTTTTATAACATGAATGTCTTTTCCATTTGGAAAATACTGGGTACTGCCTTGAGTGGGAGCTAAATGTCTTTGCATAAGGAGGAACTCCATAATCTTTTCTGGAGAATTCATAGCTCTAATTTTTATTAAATCAGGAACATTATCTGCATAATAAGGATAAGAAAAGCCATGATAAGTTAAAACATTCAATCCTGAAAAACCATCTCTAGCGCCAATATTTACTAGAGAAGGGTTTTCTGTAAGAATAACATTTTCAATCTCATGAAGGGGCCACGCATACTTCTCATCAAGAAGGGGTTGGGGTTCCATCAAACGAACGCCATCATGATTTCCAGGAGAAAGAATAATAGTTATATCTTTTCTTATTTTTGACAAAAGCTCAGTTATTTCTCTAAACTGCCTCTCCAAGTCAGGAACCTCAAGATCTTTTTCTTGGTCAGGATAAACTCCTACTCCAGTAACAAGATCTCCAACAATGAAAAGGTATTTTATTTTCGAAACTTCTGGCGTATTTGGGACTTTTCCATTTAAGTAATCTATAAACTTCAAAAAACTCTCTCTAAAAAATTTTTTGCTCCCATAATGGACATCTCCTATAAAAGCAGCATATTCTTCAACAAAGGATTTTTTTCTTTCAAGAAGAAATGTCTCGGGAAATACAATGTCACTGGCAAAAATTATTTCTTTATTTCCAGAGCCTTTAAACCCTAAAACAGAGTCTAAAACAACATTTTCTGCCTTCTTCACAAGATCTTCTTTGTCTTTATTGATTAAAATTTTTATTTTCCCAGTTAAATCCTCTACTTCAAAAATAATGTTCTTATTTTTGGTAACCCTCTTGTCATAAACAATCCCCACTAAAGAAATTCCCTGCCTGGATCCAGAAATTTTATTTATAGATACAAGATTGTCTAAGCCAGGCCTTTCTTGGAGTATATTCCTTATCTCTGAAAATCTGTTTCTAAATGTGGCAACAAAATCTTCAACTCCAAACTTCCTTCCTTGAGAATAATTGGCGCTTAGAACCTTTACTAATCGAGCATCTTGCTTTTCTGGAATAACATAACTCTTAATCAAATTTTTAGTTAAAATTTCCTGAGATATTTCTATACTCAACCCTAATTTAATTTTAAGGCTCTGCAAACTTTCTTGATTTTCTTGGGGTAAAGAAGAGAAAAAACTTTTGACCTGCTCTTTGTTTTCGTAAAAAACCTGCTTGCTTATGAATTTCTTGCCAGAATGGCTCTTTATTATTTCTAATATCAATTTTACAGATTCTAAATCAGACACTTCACTAAGCAGAGTTAGAATTTCAGTATCAACTAAAAGACCGTTTTTTATGCAAAATTCTATGATCTCTTTTTGCTCCATATTAAACGTAATCCAAAGACTCTTTAATTATTTCTTTTGCTTTCTCAATGATATTTTTTCCTATAGCCAGCTTTATTTCTCTCATTCTTCCCCCTCTTCCTTTAGAAATAACTCTGACATTAATTATTCCGAGCATGTCAAACTCCTGAACTATATCGCTGACGCGTCTCTGCGTCAAAACTTCCATTTTATTTCTTGAGCAAAGATCTTGATAAAAATTATACACATCCCCTGTAAAAAAAGGTCCAGTTTGTTTTTCATGCAATTTTATTATTGAATGCAGAACTAGCTGAAATTGCTTTGGTTCAGAGATTATAACATCAAGTATTTTGTCTTTTTCTATTTTTTCATTCGCTTCATTAATGTGCTTGAGCATTATTTTTTTTGAGGCATTTCTTTCAGCCAACTCGCCGGCAATTCTCAGTAAATCCAATGCTCTTCTAGCGTCTCCATGCTCCCTTGCAGCAAATGCGGCGCATAATCCAGTCACGCCCGCTTCAATAACACCCTCTTTGAAGGCAACTTGTGACCTCTTATTAAGAATATCTTGAAGTTGAATAGCATTATAAGGGGGAAAAACAATTTCTTCCTCGCTTAAAGAACTTCTAACTCTTGGATCAAGCTCTTCAAGAAAAGTCAAGTCATTGCTTATTCCCACAAAGCATATTTGAGTTTGTGAAAGTTCAGAATTTAGTCTCGTTAGGTTATAGAGAAAATCGCTAGAAATCTTCTTAACAGCCTGGTCAATTTCATCCAAAATCAAAACAATAATCTGTTTTTCAGAATCAATAATCTCAATAAACTTGCTATAAACAGCCTCTGTCGGCAAACCAGTAGTGGGAATAGTCCCACCAAGTTTTTTAATCAGTTCGGCAAGAATCCTATATTCAGTGTCTGAAACTTTCTTAAGTTTGCAATTTAAGTATTCTATCCTTAATTTCAAGTCGTCATTTTTTTCAGATCTTTTTAAAAGTTCATCCCTGACAAATTGTATTGAAAGCGTTTTCCCTGTGCCGGTTTTGCCATAAAGAAAAAGATTGCTTGTTTTTTCGCCTCTTAAAACAGGAGCAAGAATAGAAGCAATTTGTTTGATTTGAACCTCCCTATGAGGTATTTCTTCAGGCTTATAATTTGCTTGTAAAAGAGATTTGTTTTTGAATATGGTGCTTTTTGATGCAGAATCGAAAATTTCTTGAATGTTTGTAGCCATTTTAGTTCAAAACCTTTTGTTTATTTAAGCATTTATATCCTAAATTAAGGATAAAACACCCACACGTCTATTTCTCATGGAAAAATTTAATTTAAAAAAATTCCCGATGAGAAAAACAAAAGTAGTTATATAAAGGATTATGACTACTAAAAAAGAAAAACACCTAGATTTCTTGTGGAAAATCAAATATTTATTAAAGAAAATAAGTATTTTTAAACAAATTTGAACCTATATAATTGATTGGTTTTGAATCCCAGGCAAGTTATTGGATTCTGATAATAATTAAAATTATCTATTGAAATTTTCTTCCTAAACTTATTTTTATTTTATCATTTATCTCTTTCTTGTTTGTTATCTCTTGTTCTTTAATCTTATTCAAATTTTATTGTTTTCCTTATTTTTATACTAAATTTTATTGTTTTTAGTTAATTGAAGATTATTATTATAATTATTATATATCTATATACTATACTATATAAAAAAATAAAAATAAAATAAAAACAAAGAAAATTCAAAATTCCTTTTTAAATCTTTCCAATAGAAACAAAGGGGTGGGGGTCTCTATGGCTCTTATTTAATTTTTTTAATCTATTCAAGTAAGGAGAATGGACTTATTTTCTTGCCTTTAAATCTATTTAATCTGTCTTTTATGTAGCTCTGTCTTTTTCCAAATTTTCAGAATATAATAGAAAAGGCTGTTTAACCTCTATTTTCCCATACAGAAAACTTTATAAAATAGTTTTATTTGAAATTAGAATGCAGCAAGAAAATAAACACCCTTATAGTGCGCTTATAGGAAAGATGATAGTGACCAAAGAAGGAAAAAGGCTTGGCTTCGTGAAAGACATTCTTTTTGAGACAAAATCAGGCGAGTTGATAAGTCTGCTTGTAAAAGACCCAACACCTTACACGAGAAATCTTAATCTTGAAAAAGCCTCTTCAAACGACCTTTTAATACCTTACAGCTCTATAATAGCTATTGGCGACTTTATGATCGTTTCTGAAGAAGATTTGATCTAATCTTGATTAACCTAAATCTTTTTAAATCTCTTTTTAATTTAATCTTTATGAAATTGTTTGGATTTAACATTACAAAGATAAATGCAGAGAAATTTTCTGGAAGTGCTGGTGAGCTTAAAATCAATACAAAATTAGATATTAAAGAAATATTAGATTCAAAGTCCGAGACGTTCAAAATTAAGGAAGAGCTAATATCTGTTGACTTTGTCTTTTCTATTGACTATGACCCTAATTTAGCCCATATAGAGATAGGTGGAAGGCTTGTCTTAGGTTTAGATTCTAAAATTGCCAAAGATGTTCTCAAAGAATGGAAAGACAAAAAAATATCCGAAGAATTTAGAATATTCTTATTCAATATAATCTTAAAAAAAGCCAGTCTTAAGGCTCTGGAGATAGAAGAGGATATGAACCTCCCATTCCACATACAATTCCCTTCATTCAAAAAAGCGGATGAAAAAGAATAATTTCTTTTATAATCTTATTAGCCTATTGAAAAGCCTTAAATAACTTCTTAGTTTTTTAATCAAATGAAGATATCTCAAGAAAAAAAAGAGAAGATTTCTGAACAGATTCTGGCTTTTTTGTTTAATATGTCTCCCAAAGCAGTTTTTACTTCACATATTGCAAAAGAACTTGCTAGAGATGAAGAGTTTATTAAAAGCCTTCTAAATGAGCTAAAAAATAAAAAGTTAATAATAGAAATACAAAAGAACAATAAGGGGGCAGTTTATTTAAGGAGATCTAGATGGCAGCTTTCCAATTCTATTTACTCTTTGTATAAATCTAAGCAAAATTAGTATATTCCAGAAGACTAAATCTTTTATACTCTTAATTTATTATTGTCTGATGGATCAAGTAAAAGAGGCTTTTCAAAAAGTAAAAGAGGATATTTCCTTACTCAAATATGAAATAGACTTATTGAATTTTAGTCTTGATGAAGTGAATAAAAGCTTGTTTGAAGTAAGAGACACTTTAAAATTACTAAGAATATCAGTCTTGAAACCACAATCACCTGTAAAAATTAATCCAACACATCAACCTTTCTTTTCAACACAATCTTCAATAATTCCAACACATCAACAGCCCATTAGACCTTTAAAACCCCAAAATTTACCTCTTTCCATTGGAAATGAAGGGGTTCCAACAGACAAACAGACAAACCAACAGACAAACCAACAGACACATTTTAGTCAAAAAGAGAGTATTTTATCTTTGAAAAACCCAATTGAAAATGCGGCAAACATTCTTGATTCTTTAGACACTCTAAAGAAAGAGATACGGCTTAAATTTAAGAGACTTACAGAAGGAGAAATTCTTGTTTTTTCAACACTTTATCAATTAGATGAACAAGAGGGCTATGCTGATTACAAATCTCTTGCCAGTAAGCTTGGTCTTACAGAAAGCTCTATAAGAGATTATGTTGGAAGACTTATTTCCAAAGAAATTCCTATTGAGAAAAAGAAGGTAAACAATAAGAATATTCAGCTTACTATATCTTCAAATCTCAAAAAAGTAGCCTCACTACAGACAATTCTGAATCTAAAAGATTTATAACTACAAGTATTCTTTCGCCTCAACGAGTAATTCTATATTTGTCCTTTTCTTAATTAATTTCTCTTTATCTTAACCACTACATTTTTCAATTTTTAATGCTCTTTTTACGAGTTTCTCTTGTTTTTATTTATTCGATTAAGTATGACTTTTTGATTTTTAACCATGTTTTTATTTTTTCCCTCAAATTTTTTATAAAATAACTCTCTTTTTCTTGTTTACCTCATTTATTTTTCATCAAATTCTATTTTTTTATTTAATTTAACTCTCACTTTTCTCTTTTTTAAAGGCTTTTTCGTCAATTTTCTTCATTTTTTTGTGTTTTTCTGTTAGATCTAACACTCACTTTTGATTTTTTTAGCATTTTTTCCCTTATTTCTTCAGGTATGTATACTCTCTTTTTCCCATTTTTTTCAACACTCTCTTCTATCATTTCTTCGTTCTTTTGTTTTATTCTGTTTATCTGTCCTCTTATTGTTGATCTCTCTTTTCCTAATACTGCTGCCAAGTCGTCATAGCTTAGCTTAACGTCACTATTTAAAAGTATCCACAAAATAGCTCTCTCTGTTACTGAAAAATCATTTAAATTTGGTGTTTCAACAGCTGTTTGCACACCTGTTTGAACAGCATAAACAGCTGTTTGTTTATTAAACACCTGTTTAGGTGTTTTAAACAGCCTGTTTGTTTTCAATTCACTCATCATTGCAACAACATTTTTTAATCCATCTATATCTTCCTGTACCGACGATAAAACATTCTTTAGCTCATCTATTTGCTTTTGCTGCAGATTTTTTTCAGAATCTAGGTGTTTGATCCATCCTGTTACAGCAGTGATATCTTTTTTTACAGACTCAAATCCCTTTTTAGTGTCTTCTTCAACACGCTTTACATCACCTTTTTTCGAGAACCAACCAAACATACAAACTAAAGTTTTTTTATATTTATAAACTTTTCTTATTTTCCGAGGAAAAATTAAGAAATTTACAGCACTTTTCTTTCTCAATTTTTTATTAAAATCTGGCAAACAAACAGCTGTTTATATAAAAAAACACCTATAAACAGCTGTTTTAAACACCCTTAAACAGGCTGTTTGTTTTTCAAACACCCTTAAGCATGCCTATAGAAAGGCATTTATTTTATGTATCTCAAATTATTTTTCCGACGATAAAACCTATAAACACCTGTTTTAAACACCCATTCTGATATTAAATGTTTCTTTTTTCCACAATCCAACAAATACTTAGGTAACCTTAGTGCACAACTTCACCAGGCCACTAAAGAAATAAGGAAATTTGGTAAAAAATACGGCGAAAAATTACACATATTTTTATAAATTTTAATTTAGTAATAAATAGATGAACAACTCCCTAGGCAATCACACTGCAGTTTTACTAAATGAAAATAGGCTTTTGGACAAATTTAAAGGCCTTTATTTTAAGGACTCCAATGATGTTGTTTACGAGATTATTGGGTCTGCAGCCAAGCTTTCTTTACACTTTGGGCGTATTTACGTTGACTGCAAAGATTATGATCTAGATGGAGTTCCTAAAAAAGTTTCGGCTTGTAGAATTTTTGCTGATTGCTTGAATGACGAGAAAGCCATAAATTTTAATCTTATTAACTCTAAGTGAGAAGAAACAAGACCAAGATTAGAATTAGGTTACGTGTCTCATAGAAAAAATCCTTTTCTAAAAAATGAAAACTCTCCATCATCCAAATAAAAAATATTAGCCTTCACTTAGCCAACCTTAGTGCAAAAGAAAGCTTTATAATTCTTTTTTTCCTTGTCTAAATATAAAAAAGGAGGTTGAAAATGGCAAAGTTAACAGCTTGGTTAATTACTCTTATAGGTGTACTTTTGATTTTACCTTTAATCAAAGTAGACATAGGATCGATGCTTAGTGCATGGCTTGTAGCACTGGCATGGCTAGTAATTGGTATAAGCAAGCTAATGAGAAACTACTCAAAGCGTAAAAGATAAATTTTCTTTTAGTTTCAGAATAGTTTGATCGAAGATTTATTTCTTTATTTTTAATCTTACTTGAAAGTTTGTTCTTTAACATTAAAGTAGCCCCTCTTTTAATAAACATTATTATACTTTTATTCTATCTTCACTTAGTCAACCTTAGTGCACAACTTTGCCAGGCTCATAAAGAAATAAGGGAAATTTTGGTGGAAAAACCAATAAAGAAGATAGATTTTTATACTTAATTTCACTATTTAACTAATGGCTGAAGGAAAAAGATATAGTAAGTTGGCAATTTGGTCTTTTGTTTCTGTTTGGTTAGTTATCCTAATCTTTCTTCTAGGACTCATTGAACAATACTCTTTCTATCCTTTTTTGTTAATATTATTCTTTATCCCAGTTATCTTATCTGTATTTTCTATTAGATTTATTTTAAAGAATAAATTAAAAGGAATGATATTAGCGATTACTTCCTTAATAATTTCTGTTATAATTCCTTTCTTTGTTTTTGTTTTAGCTTGGGCAGTAGGAAATGCTGGAGGTTAACTCCTTCACTTAGCCAACCTTAGTTCACAAAATTCTTCAAAAACCAATTTTATGTGTAAAAGCTTCGCACAAGATATATTGTGGCTACTACATAATTTCACCTTAAATTTATAAATAAGTTCGTACAATTTCTTATATGCAAAAAGAGGATTTTTTAAAAAGATTAGAGGTTGAATTAAAGATATCAAAAAATTCAAAATATACTCTAAGAAATTATCTCAAAGCAAATGAAGAACTTCTAAATTTTAGCCATAAGAATCCAGAAGAAATTGGTGTTAATGACCTAAAAATGTTTTTGGCAGAAAAAGTCTCTAAAATGTCTGCGTCTTCTATTATTGTCTTTTTATCAGCAGTCAAGTACGCTTTTTCAACAATATTAGGCAGAGATGTGACGCAAGGAATAAAAAGGCCTAAAAAAGAAAGGAAAATACCTTCTGTTTTAACAAAAGAAGAGGTTAAGAAGCTCTTAAATGCACTGCCAACAGAGAAAAGTAAATTAATGGCTAGCTTGATTTATGCTTGTGGTTTTAGAGTTTCTGAGCTGGCAAATCTAAAATTGTCTAATTTAGATTTTAATGAAAAAGTTGGCTATATAAGACAGGCTAAAGGAAGAAAAGACAGGATATTTAATATTCCACTTTTTTTAGTTAAAGATTTGGAAAAACAAATAAAAGAACAGCAAGTTGATAATCAAGA
>JBBSXA010000032.1:0-4390 GCA_038045985.1 Nanobdellota archaeon | reverse complement strand
AGTTTATAAAATGAAAAAATTAAACAATTCATTAAATAGAGTAAGAGTTGGAGAAGATGATCAAGTCCCAATAGAAAGTAATAAAAAATTATGGTTTTTATGGATAAATAAAAATGGAGATTGGGATGCAGAAGCAATAACTAGAAGCAACACCTTTGTTAGTATATTAGCCAATTCAGAAGTTATCAATATTTTTTGTGTATGGCATGGAGAACATAGAACGGATTTATTCTTAATGGATAAAGAGAAATTAATTCAAAGATTAAATAAACTAACAAAAAACCTTTAATATCTGCAACAATGGACGAAAATGAGTTCGAAAAACTAAAAAATGAAAACCTGGAATTAAAAAAAGAGTTGGAAAAACTAAAATTATTAAGAGAGAACCAGAGAAAAGGCATGATTCAAAAAGCCCAAAAAGGAAATCATGTCGCTCGCGTCGCTTTTGGTTACAAAATGATTCATGGAAACCTTATTCCAGCTGAAAACTGTAAAGAAGTTGAAGAGATTTTCGAAGAGTTTTTGAAGGATAAAGTAAGCTTGACACAATTGGCAAAAAAGCATAATTTTTCTGTAAACGGACTAAAGAAAATTTTGACAAATTTTACTTATATCAGCAAAATAAAATTCGGTGGTCAAATTTTCGACGGCAACCATCCTCCAATTGTTTCTTCAACATTATTCAATCACGTTCAGAATAAATTGGAAAGCCTGGGAATTGGGAAGAATAGATAATTATCTATTACGACCTAACCTCTTTCCCGGAACATTAATATAATTCTTCTGCCCTCTGTCAAACAAACTTACTTCTCTTGTTCTTTGTTGATATTCCTCATCAAATATTTTTAAAATTTTTAAAGGGCTGTTTAAGTTCCCTTGGCTTTTAGATTGCATTAATCCATATAATCCTTTCTCTCTAAAATAATTACTTAAATTAGGCGGCAATTGTCTAATTGCCATAACGACTTTTTCTCTATCATTCGATCCTAAAAAAATATGTTCTTCGGTTAATGTATGATATACTGCTCTCCTTACATTCTTCCTATTTTCCCAATATCTCTGAGGAGCATTACCCCCAATTTCCCATTCATGCAAGTGTATTCTCTGGGATAAATCAAAAAGACTAGGCTCTTTTGTGGTTTGTTGGTATTCTCTATCAAATTCTTTCAGCACAGATAAGGGTGATTGTTTCTTTCCCATTTTAAAAGCATTTTCCATCAACCCCCCTAACCCAAGTTTTTCAAAATAATTTCTTAAATTTGATGGCAATTGTTCAATTGTCCTAACAACTTCTTTTCTACTTTCTGATTTTAATGAAGGATGTTCCTCTGTTAGAACATGGTATATTGCTCTCCTTACATTCTTCCTATTTTTCCAATATCTTTGAGGAGCACAACCCCCTGCCCTCCATTCATGCAAGTGTATTTCTTGTTCCAAGTCAAAAAGGCTTGTGTCTCCCGTGATTCTTTGGCGTATTTTGTCAAAATAATAAAGAACGGTGAAAGGCGAACTCGTTTTTGTTCTCCTCTTTTTTTTAGATATATGTAAAATCCCTCCAAGACCCACCTCTCTAAAAAAAGATTCTCTTTTAGAAGGTAATTTTTTAATTGCTTCAATAACCTGCCTTCTATCACCCAATTTCAATCTAGAATCAAACTCAGTTAATGTATGATATACTGCTTGCTCTACATTATCTCCTCTCTCCCAATATCTTGCGCCCACCTTAAATTGCCATTCGTGTAAATGGCTTTTTTGTGATAAGTCAAAAAGACTTTGGTCACCGGTTCTTTGTTGGTATTCTCTATCAAATATTTTTAATATCTCCAGAGGAGAATCCCTTTTTTCCTTTGGTAGGGCACTATGCATCAAACCTCCCAAGGCTATATCAAAGCGCAAGTAATCGAATAAATTGGATGGAAGGTTAACCAACTTTTCAACTATTTTTTCTCTATTACCTCTTCCCAATTCTGGATTGTGGGAACAAAGTGCAAGGTATATTAATTTATTTACATTCTCTGGATTAAAAAAAGTTCCTTCATAAAACTTCCCCCTTCCCCTATTAGCTTTTTCTTTGCAAATTCGATCATATTGTTCTTCTAAAAACCTTTCTTCCATTTTAAAAAGTTCTCTTACTCTATTAGGGTTAGAATAAATAGTTTGCAAAACTTGTTTAGTTTCCTTGTCTTCTATGAGTAATGTTTCTAGGTTTCTTACGGCTCTGGCAAACTGTGTTGGAGTAATTGAATGTCTTCCTAAAACCAATGAATAAGGAGTGCCTTCATCTCTATCCAAAATTGCTGTTATTTGGGCATTCAGAGAAAATTTTCTTCGGCTCATATTTTTCTTTGATGATGTAGATTTTATTTAACAAATCACCTATAACTTTTCTGCCTTCTTCTTCTTGCTTTTGAGTCTCCAGGTTTATAGGTTTCTTTTCTTCTAACATCTGCAACAAGAAGATTTCTATCGTAGTCTGTGTAAGCTTTCCTTAATTCAGCAGATTTTGAGAATTCAATTATTGCTCTTGCTAAAGCAAGTCGTGCAGCTTCAATCTGGCCCTTTGTGCCTCCTCCTGTAACAAATATCTCTACATTATAATTTCTTTTTCCAAGTATTGAATCAGATATCCTTAAAGGCTCCTCTATTCTGAGCATATCAAAAAAAGGAAGTGTTTTGTGATCCTTTTTATTAATGCTAATTTTTCCATTTCCTTCTGTAAGAACAGCCCTCGCAACAGCAGTTTTTCTCTTTCCTGAAGTAATTATTTTGTTCACTTTGAAATATCCCTTATTTTTATGAAATTTGTTTTATTATCATTAAAAGTTATTTTTTCCTGTGATTCAAATTCCTTCGGAACATCTGGATAACATTTTATTCTTTTAAAGGCTTCTCTTCCTCTACCCCATCTATGTTCAGGCAGCATGCCTCTTATAGCTCTCTTGACAATTATATGAGAAAGTCTTGACACTTTCGGGCCTTTCTGTGCTGTTCCAACTCTTCCTCTTTTTCTTCTGAAATTTTCTTCTGTAAATTTTCTTCTGCCCGTGATTATTATCTCTTTGCAGTTGACAACTATTATGTCTTCTCCTTTAAGAGCCTGTTTGGCAGCAAAGCTGGCAAGCCTCCCTAAGACTGCACCTTTTCCGTCAAGTATTTTCATTTTAATATATGCACATCCTTTGCATTAGGGTTTGATTTAATTTCATCAATTATAAAAGATATATGGCATCCTGCTTTTTTCAAACTTTCTTCTGCCTTCTTTGAAAAAGACAGTGCAGCGACTTTGAATTTTCCTTTAACTTCTCCCATTGAAAGGACTTTTCCCGGGACAACTAAAGTTCCTTTGCCTTCAAGCTCTGAAAGATTTTTCTCAACTTTTTTTCTTATTGGACTTGAAAGAATTGCCGCAACTTCAAGCCACGCATTTGATTTTTTCGCAGCCATGATTGTTTCAACTAAGTCTGGATTTCTTTTTCTCTGAGTTTGTTTTGAAATTTTTGTCTTTGATTTAATCATTTTATTAATGAGCAAGAAGTATTATCTTCCTGCTAACGCCGAGCTCAACTCAACTCGCAGTGTATCTTTTTTGAGAGGAAAAGAGGTTTATAAATCTTATGCGGAGTATAGGATTCGAACCTATGTAGGCACTAAGCCAGCAGATTTTGAGTCTGCCCCATTTGACCGCTCTGGCAACTCCGCACATTTAATAAAAATACCAGAAATTGTCAATATAAAAATCTTTAGAACCGAATATATTAAAAAAATATTGAATTATCATACTTGGTTATCAAAGAATCTATGCTAGAAATTTCTGTTTCAAATATTAATTTAGCAGGATCGTCACTTGTATACTTCATTTTTTCTTCTAATTGAGATCTTTCTTTTTTTAGATTGAAGACTTTATTAATTAAATTAGCATCATGAAGAACCATTCCTGAAACACAGAATGTGGCAGAAGTATATAATGCAAAACCTAGAAGATATACTTTCATTTTTCTTCCTTCTTTTTTAAATTCCCTAAATAAATTATTAAGTTCTCCATCAACTGCTTTATCTTCCATTTGTTAACAAATAATTTTTTATTTTTAAAGATTTATATAAAACTAAACCTTTTTTTTAACTTCTTCAAGATCGCTTTTCAAAGCTTCAATAGCCTCTTTGAAAATATCCTCTACAGGAATTTGACCGTATGACTCTAAAGTGATTATCATCTCTCCATTTTGCTCTATTTTAACATATTCTTTTCCTTGTTTTTGGCAGTATTCAGCTGCTTCCTCACACTGATCGGCTTCTGCTGAGCTTTCAATTGAAATTTTTCCAGATTTATCATATAGCTTTTTTGGCAACAGCTCTCTGATTTCTTGAGGGCAATCCTTGTCTATTTTCACTT
>JBBSXA010000031.1:0-32027 GCA_038045985.1 Nanobdellota archaeon | reverse complement strand
GGCTATAGATCATCTGATTATTCTGGATGGAATGAAAAACAAGTCAATGATTATTTGAATTCTGCAAAGAACTCTGCCAATGTGAATGCTGCTTGAGTGCAAACAATAATTTGGTCCAGAAAGGTTTAAATACCAATGGAACATATTTGTTACATATGGAACAAAAAGATTACAAATCTGAAATAGTGAATGAACTTCTTAAAAGGGAAAATCACGTGAGAGGAATTGCAAAAAATCTCAGCACTAATCATATGAACATAATAAGGAAAATAAGGGAGCTCGAAAAAAACAATGCTGTTGATTATAAAAAAGAGGGAAAGAATAAGACATATTTTCTAAAGAAGACAATAGAGGCTAAAAACCATGTTTTCACTGCAGAAATTTATAAGCTTAATAATTTGTTAATGAGATATAATCAGCTTAGGCTTATAATTGATAAAATCCAAAAAGACAATAGAATAAAACTTGCTGTTTTGTTCGGCTCGTATTCAAAAGGCACAGCGAAAACCGACAGTGATATTGATATCTATATGGCCACAGAAAACAAAAAAATAAAGAAAGAAATAAGCTTAATTGATTCAAAATTAAGCGTAAAAATAGGAAATTATGATAAATCTAACCTGCTAATCAAAGAAATAGAAAAAAACCATGTAATAATAAAGGGTTTTGAAAAATATTATGAAAAAAATAAATTTTTTGAAGAAAGTTAAAAAAGAAGGCAAAATAGCGCTCATAGACCCTAGTGAAGAAATAAAACAATCGTATATTGAAAAATCCGAAAGCAACCTCATTTCTGCAAAAATACTATTGGACAGCAACAGACTTGAAGAATCGGTTGGACTTGCTTATTATAGCATGTATCATTTGCTGGCTGCACTGCTGTTTAAAATTGGAATTAAATCTGAAAATCATTCTGCATCCATAATATTGCTAAAAGAGCTATTTAATCTAGAAAATAAAGATATTTTTCAGGCTAAAACTGAAAGAATTGACAAACAATATTATGTTGGCTTTAAAATAACAAAAGAAGAAGTCTTGGATACTATAAAAAAAGCAGAAATATTTAACGGCAAAATAATTGACTTTATCTCAAAAGTAAATAATAAGGATATTGAGGATTATAGGGGAAAATTTCAGAAGATATTTGAATAACGCTGGGATGAATGCCGCTTGAGTGTTTTACGTCTACAGAGCGCGCAAATTTACAAGTAGTGTAAACGTAAATACATTATGCCTTATACTGACATAAATAAATGAAAATTTTCATTCTTTCTTTAATTCACTTATCTTTCTAACTTGTTCTAAATCTATATCAAATTTCTTTTCAATAAAAACCCCTTTAAATGAATCAATAAAATTTTTATCATTCACAGTCTTATTCAGCTTATGTAAATTCTGTTTTAACTGATTTAGATCACCAATAAATAATATTTTCTTTATTAAATCCAAGTTTGTATCTCTTGCTAGCGCAGCTATATCTCTAAAATCAGTTAATCTGCCTGAATGTATTTTCATAGCAATTAATAGCTCTTTAATAGGAATCCTGGCAAATATTTCTTTTTCTATTCCAATTATCTTCTTTTTTATTGAATTTTTGAATATTAAATCATAACTAAACGAAGCATTTGTGCCTCTTGATGCCAAAGCATCAATTAAGATGTCTACACTTGCCTGCTCTTTTTCATATCTTATAAACTTGGAAGAATAGACATTTTCTAGTTCTTTTACAATTGTTTTCTTAAAGTTTCCTTTTTCCAGCATCTTTTCAAACTTTAATAAGTCACTAGATTTTATTACAATATCTGCATCAACAGAAAAGCGATGCTTAAATGCAGAAACAGCATAGCCGCCAACAAGAATAAAATCTAAAGTAGAATCTATGAATTTTTGCAAGATCTCAAAAATCTCATTCTCTTTTTTGATTAAAGCTTCCATTTACATATAATTAACCTCTTTATATTTAACTTTTAATTTCTTATTGTACATTTCATTAATAATTTCTAAAGCTGGTTCAAAATTATAGATTTTATCCTCCATGAAATTAATAGTATCATCTAAGGGCTCAACTAAAAACCCATTTTTCTTGACAAATTCAAAACTATCCAAGACTTCCACATTGTAAAAAACCCCCTTATTTGAGCTAATTTTTAATCCTAATTTCTTGCAATATGCCAAGAAGATGGAATACTCTGCCTTTTTTATCTTTATAAAAATAGGATAATACTCTTTATACCTTCCAATATTATATCTTCCTTCTGTCCAAACATAAACTGCATCTGTTTTAGTGAAACAATATTCTATTCCCAATAATTTTAATATAGAATAATAAAAATTAATATCATTCAAATTTTCTTTAATGAACTTTAAAATCCTTTTATAATTTTTATTTTTTTCCTGCAAGACAACACCCCTCCATTTTTTCTTTAAAATACCTTCCTTAACCAATTCATTAATCCATTTATTAGTCCAGCCATAAGATAAGTTAATTCTTTTAGAAATAGAGCTAATGCTATCTTCTTTTCTCAAAGATATCAAAATCTTTATTACATAGGGGTTTAATAATTCTATTTTCATTTTTTGCTCTTTAACTTTATATTATCAGTATAATGATAGTATTATTTAAATGTTTCTATTTAAGGGCTTTTGTTCGAATGCTTCTAGGCAGAGTCGAACTGCTATCTTAAAATAAAAACCCTTAAAAACCATAATTCTCTGTATTTTCGTAGACTAGGTTGGCAGGATAGCCCTCTGCCGCTTGCAAACGGGCTTTATGGCAGACTGCAAGGAAGGGCGTGACCGGACAGTCAAAAAGTCTTTATTTTGACGTTGACGTTTTGTCCTCTTTGATCTTGCATATGCGAAACGGGTCAGGCCTTGATCGGAGCAGCCCTAAACACATGTTAAGGTGCTTGGAGGGTAGCAGAACCGAGAAAGAATAAAGGTAGCTTTTTGGTTCTTCGGAGGCAAACTTCCGAGTCTACACTAAAATTTATGGAATTTTAGGTGATTCGTCCAAGCTTGGCCAAATCAGAGGCAAACTTCCGAGTCTACATAAAGGGAAAAAGAGTTCTGAGAAAATAATATGATAGAGGAAAAATATCAAGCTAGGTTTGAAGAAATTAAAAATTTAGATAGTATGGTTTTTATTAAAATTCCTAAAAGAAAATTAAGCACTGAGTATTATAGATTTTGGCTTGTAAATGAAGTAGAAATTAAATGGATGACAGGCTTTAATGGAAATCAGGATTATATGTCACATGCCCAGTTATTTTTTGACGAAGATGAAAAACCAAGGGGTTGGAATGAAGAGGATGGAATTTGTGAAAAGATTGGAGGGGAATATATTGGTCACTGTAAATTTTACAGACATGATGGAAATTTTCCAAGCATTCATCCACAAGATTGGAGAAAACAAAGAGGGGTTTTAATAAGAGATCATTATAGTGAATTTGATGTTGTCAAAGTAGACTTGATTGCAACAAATTTAGAGCAATTTTTGAAAGAAAAAAAGATTTGATATCGAAGGCTTAATTTTGATAAAGAAACACATAAGCCAATAAAAATGTAAACACTAAATCAATAATGACAAAAATAAATTTGCAAAAAATTGTAAAGGAGGTTAATCCTACTAATTTCAAAGTTGGAGAAATAGTTAGAATTTACATTGATCAAGAGATAAATTCAACAACGCTGGAGGTTAGGGAGGGAAAAATTACAAACCCGAATTACAAAACACAGAGAGGTATGGAGGAAATTAATAAGCTTCAAATGGAAGTTTATAGAACAGGAAGATTAGTTGTAGGAGAAGGTTTAGATTATTCACACGGACCAAGAGCCGAAGAAAAAAATGGAAAATTAAAAGGGAAACCTTATCTTGGAAATTTTATGTATTGCCACATTGCTAAATTTGAAAAAATTCCTGAACCCCAAACCTTTTAATCTAAAAATTCTTAATTAATTCATGGCAAAAATAAGAGGTAAATACGGCCAAATATATCTGATTGCGGCAATAGTTATAATTGCACTTATAGTTGGATTGTTTGCTGTTGCAAATTATTCAAAGAAAAAAGAATCCACAAAAGTCAAAGATTTAGCAAAAGAATTGAGGGAAGAGTCATCTCAAGTAATAAATTATGAAATTTACAGCTCAGACAGCAAAATAGAAGAATTTACAAACAACTTTTCTAGCTATGCTGGAGATGAAGTTGAGATTTATTACTTAGTTGGAAATATGAGTAGTTTTGATGTCTATACGCATGATAATGGAGCCAAGCAGATTTACAATAATTTTTCACAAAACGCCAGCACAATTATCTTAAGTGTTCATGGAAGCAATTACAACTTTAATCTCAGAGAAGGGAAAAATTTTTATTTTGTGATGTATCAAGAGTTACAAGGAGAGATATATGTTGAAACTTCATAAAAAGGGCGTCAGTGTAATGATAGGCTATGTTCTTTTAGTCAGCCTAGCTGTATTTATGGGGGGAATCCTGTATGTCTGGATGAAATCTTATATTCCAAACAATCCTTTAGAGTGTCCTGAAGGAACTTCTATAATTATTAAAAGCTATCAATGCACGCCTGGAAGCTTGAATTTAACTCTAGGCAATAATGGAAGATTTGACATTGCCGGCTATCACATTAAAGCAACAAACAGCATAAACCAGACAATAGCAACTATTGACTTGGTTCCTTATCTTCTTAATATAGGGAATGTCTTCAAATATGCTGTGCATCAGGCAGTCCTTATGGGAACTGGAAACTCAAACTCTTTCACACCTGGAGAAGAAATAACAAACAGCTTTGACATCTCAAGCGTAGGGCAGATATATCTTTTAGAGATAACTCCTGTGAGATGGCAGGATGAAAACAACAGGCTGAGATTTGTAAGCTGTGGCAATCTTGGAAACAAGCAGGAAGTAACTTGTTAGTGAAAAATGAAAATACTAGCAAAAACCAGATCAATTGGAGGATCGCTAGTCGTGATTATACCTAAAGAGATTGTAAAAGAGGAATCTATAATTGAAGGAGAGCTTGTTAAAATAAAAGTGGAGAAAGTTAAGAAAGATTTCTTTGGTGTTTTCAAAGGCATAGGGCCTTTTAAACAAGAAGACAAACTAAAAAGTCATTTTGATAAAAGCTTAAAATATAAAAAATCTAAAGATCATCCTACAAGATAAAAATTTAAAAGCATAAGTTTCCTAAGCTATTCATGAAAAAGAGGCTGGAGAAACTTGGGGTTTCACCTGTTATTGCAACAGTTCTTTTAGTTGCAATGGTTATTGTTATTGCTCTTATAATCTTCTTGTGGTTCAGGGGAATTGCCGGAGAAACATGCACAAAATTTGAAGGGACAAATGTTGAGTTGGTTTGTGGAAATGTAAACTTTGAAGCAGAATATTCTTACGGAACTTTTCGCATGACTAACACAGGAAATGTCCCTATTTATTCCCTCAAAATCCGCATTAACGAAGCAGGAAGCCATAGAACAGTAGACATAAGAGATTTGACCAACTGGCCAGACTCAGGCCTTAGCGGAGGAAATTCTTTTTCAGGCAATATGGATGTTTCTGTAGCAGAAACATTATTAATTATACCTGTCTTGATGACAACCTGTGGAGGATATGAAAAAGCATATTCTTGCAATGAAGACCAGCATGGGTATGAGATTCCGGTATTGTGAAAATGATAAAAAATAATCCATTTAAACTAAACAAAAAAAATATTATAATCACTATATTGATATTCTTAGTGCTAGCTTTCTTGCAATTCCCTGTTAAAATGGATGTTCAATGCAAAACTGGCGTACCTTGTCCCGCTATTAATACTATTGTTACATTTCCAAGCATTTTTAATGATTCTTTTTATGTTGAAATCAATTATATCTTTCTCCTTATTGAACTGTTAATATCTTACTTAATATCCTCATTAATTTTATATTCACTAAATAAGACAAATAAAAAATGACAAGAAATAAAGGATTATCCACAGTTGTCGCATCTCTTCTCTTAGTATTGCTTACAATTGTTCTTGTTGGAATTGTATGGACAGTTGTTACAAACTTGACAGAAGAAAGTTTAGACAGAACTTCTTCATGCTTGAATACCTTTGAAAAAGTAACTTTAGGAAATGAATATAGCTGCTATAATTTAACAACTAAAGAATTTCAATTTTCTGTAAATATAGAAGACATTGATGTTGAAAAAGTTCTTGTCGGCATATCAGCAGAAGGAACAACAAAAAGTGTCGAGATAAAAGCAGAAAATGCTACATCTAATATTCTAAGATCGTACAAAGGAAACTATGGAGGAAATTTTGCTCTTCCAGAAAAAAATGCTGGATTGACTTATGTTTATAACATGACAAGGGCAGGGTTTTCAGGAGCTCCAAAATCAATAAGAATTGTTCCAGTGATTAATGGAAACCAGTGCGACGAATCAGACAATCTTCTTGAGATTTTTAACTGCTAAAGGAAAAACATTATAAACTTTCTTTTATATTAAGATTTATGAGAGGTGAAAGATTTTTTAAGCTTGACCAAACGACTAAAAAAAATAGAAAAGGCCAGGTCTGGGTAGAGACAGTAATTTACACTTTAATAGCTTTGGTGGTAATTGGAATATTTGTTTCTTTTGCAAAGCCAAAAATAGAAGAGATACAAGACAAAGCAATAATTGAACAGAGTGTTGGAATGCTCGAAGATTTAAATGACATAACTCTCTCATTGACTCAAGGAGGATCTGGCAACCAGAGAATCATTGATATCGGCATAAAAAAGGGCCAGCTGACTTTAGACGGAATAAATGACAAGATAATTTTTGAACTTGAAGGAAGGTACTCATACACAGAACCCGGCCAGAACGGGCAGCCGGGAAGTCCTGTCAATATAGGGAATATAATTGCAACAACGCAAAAAAAAGGAGACAGGTACACTGTAACTTTGACTTCTGATTATTCTAATTACAATATTACATATAACAATATTGATAATTTCAAAACATTATTTAAAGCTCCATCGCCTTACAAAATAACAATAGCAAATAGGGGGGAAATAGGAGGAGTTACTGTAATAGATTTTAAAATTTAATATGTTAAACAAAAACCAGAAATTAGCGATTGAAAGCTATGGGAGGCCAAAAATAAATTTTACTCCAAAATCCCCTCAATTGCAGAGGATAAAAGACAAGACAAATATTGATCTTAGATACTGCCTTATAGAGCCATTTGCATTTGCACATATCCACTGGGACCCAAAAGAAATAGAGCTTATCTATGAAATTGAAGAGCCTTCTCTCAATGATGATGAAGAAAAAATCAAAGCAGAAATAATATCGGCTATGAGAGATATGGTGAACTTTGAGGAAATTATAGATCCTGATGTGGACAAACTTTTAGATTACATTGACGGCAGGCTAAAAATGCTTGCAATAGAGCTGGGCATAAATATGAGCTATGAAACTTACGAGAAAATTTTCTATTATACTGCCAGAGATTTTATAGGATTTAATGAGATAGAGCCTATTTTAAGAGATTATTTTGTTGAAGACATAGAATGCAACGGGACAGAAGTTCCTATATACATAGTCCACAGAATTTACAGAAGCATGAAGACAAATGTAGAATTCAAGGACGTAGATATTCATGCGAGTTTTATAGAGAAACTTGCCCAGAGAGCTGGAAAATATGTATCCTATGCAAGCCCAATTCTTGATGGAAGCCTGCCTGATGGAAGCAGAATAAATGCAACTTACACAAAGGATATCACAAGCAAAGGTCCGACATTTACTATAAGAAAATTTACAAAATCACCATGGACTCCTCCAAAACTTCTCTCTATGAACACTTTAAGCCCAGAGATGCTTGCATATCTCTGGCTTTTAATCCAGTATAGGATGAATATTCTTATCACTGGAGGAACTTCTTCAGGGAAAACTACTTTGCTAAATGCAATAGCTTTCTTTATTCCTCCCGAAGCCAGGATTGTTTCAATAGAAGACACTAGAGAATTAAATCTGCCGCAGGAGAATTGGCTTCCAAGTGTTGTAAGAAATGCGACAAGCATAGGCAGCGCTAATGAAATAGATCTTTTCATGCTTCTTAAAAGCTCTTTCAGGCAAAATCCTGATTATGTTGTTGTTGGAGAAGTAAGAGGCAAAGAAACCTCTGTTTTGTTTCAAGGAATGGCTTCCGGACATTCGTCTATAAGCACTATCCACGCAGATTCTGTCGACACAGTCATAAAAAGGCTTGAAACTCCTCCAATAGAACTCTCGCCTACCTTGTTAAATGTCTTGGATTGCGTTTGCGTCATGACTCATGCTATTGTAAAAAAACAAGAAACAAGAAAATTGAAAGAAATAGTTGAAATAATAAACGTCACTCCGGATGGAATTGCCCTGACAAATACTCCCTTTGTATGGAATCCTGCAGAAGATAAATTTTATTTTAAGAAAGTAAGCAAGATTTTTGAAAAAATAGCCAGGAGATACGGCCTCCAAATGGAGGAAATAGAGCTGGAATTCAGGCGAAGAGTAAAAGTTATGTATGAGCTTTACAAAAGAAAAAATTTTAAGTTTGATGAAGTGCGGGACATAGTAAGAAAGTATTACAAAAAACCGAACGATGTTTTAAGAGAACTTGGCGTTGATTTTTAAACAAAATATTTAATAAAGCTTTTTGCCTCAACTAAGCATGATAAACTCTGAAAATATTGAATTTCTTAACCAGCTTGTAAATTCACTTGCAAAAGCGGAAATAAAGCTTGAGCAGGCTTATCAAAGCCAGAATTACGACGAATTTAACAGGCTTAAGAAACTTATGATACAGATGCAAAAGAGGATTTCTGAAACAATAGAATGACTGACCAAGGATCTTATATAATAGACTTGAAAAAGCTTGTCGAGAAAGAGGCTAAAGTTGTAAAAGAGCTTATCGGCCTGTTTAGGGAGCAGGAAAGATCTTTAAGCGCAGAAGAGAAAGATATGATTTCTTCAAACATAAAATCGTTAAAGAGCCTTTTGTCAAAAACAAATGATGACATCTATTCTGTCCTTGAAGATATGACAATAGTAAAGCCTTTGCCTGAAACAAGAATGAAAGCTCCTGAATTTAAAATAGAGACTAGAAGAGAGTTTGTGGAAGCAAAACCGAGTATAATCAAACATGAGCTGACAAAAGTAGAAAAAGAGATAGACCATCTTGATAGGAAAACGCTCAAGAGATTGAAGAAAAAAGAAAGAAAGAAAAGGATAATAAAAGAGAAAAAACCAAGCAAGTATGTTGGAGCTGCAAACAAACTTTTTGGAAGCTATGCAGAGTCTTTGTCAAAGAAAAGTTTTTTTGTTACACTAAGAAGAGAATTGGTCAAGGCTCACCTCCAGTTTATACCCAAAAGCTTCATTGCGGCTATGCTTTTCACTTCATTTCTTTCAATATTCGCGGCTATTTTTGTGTTTATGTTTTTCTTATTTTTTAACATAAGCAGCAATCCTCCGTTCATAACAAAAGTTGCTGAAGCCATTGGATCCAGGGTTTTGAAAACTTTTTGGATTTTGATATTTATTCCGCTGGCAACTTTTTTTGGAATGTATTTATACCCATCTTTAGAGAAAAAATTTCTTGAAAATAAAGTCAATGAAGAGCTCCCGTTTGCCACAATACACATGGCTGCTATTTCAGGATCTTTAGTTGAGCCAAGCAAGATGTTCAATATTCTCATATCAACAGGCGACTATCCATCTTTAAGCAAAGAGTTCACAAAACTCATTAATGAAATAAATGTGTATGGATATGATTTTGTTAATGCATTAAGAAGCTGTGGCGCCAGCACCGCAAGCAAAAAACTAGGGGAATTGTATAATGGACTGGCGACAGCCATAAATTCAGGAGGCAGCATACAAAACTTTTTTGACAAGAAATCCCAGAGCTTTTTATTTGATTATCAGCTTGAAAGAGAAAGATACACAAAAACTGCCGAAACATTCATGGACATTTACATAAGCCTTGTCATTGCAGCTCCTATGATTCTCATGCTTCTTTTGATTATGATGAGTGTCAGCGGCTTAGGAACAAGTTTTAGCACATCAACTATTACTCTCCTTATGATATTAGGAGTCACAATGATTAATATTTTATTTTTGACCTTCCTTCAATTAAAACAGCCGCAGTCATAATAAAAAGGACCAGGGTCCTTCTTATGACATCTCCTTTGGGATAGCCTCAAGGGTGATAAAGAACCAAAGGAAATAAAAAACCTCAAGGGTGATAAAAAAACAACAAAAGATGGAGATAAAAAAGTTTCATGTATTCGGGATCGTTTTTGCATTGGTAGTCGTAGTGCTTTCATTTTTTTTCGCTGAAACTGATGCTTTCTTTTTTTTAATTGGAATAGGAATAGTTATAGGCATAACACCATTTGTATCAACAATTATTTATGAAGCTAAAATTGACAATGAGAAGGAAGAAATGTTTCTTGAATTTTCAAGAGACCTTGTTGAAAGCGTCAAGACAGGAACACCCATAAGCAAGAGCATTGTCAACATGAAAAACAAGCCTTATGGTGTTATGACTCCCCATATAAGAAAACTTGCCAATCAGATCTCTATGGGGATTCCTTTAAGCCAGGCTTTAGTGGTTTTATCAAAAGACGTCGAGACAAGATCGATTTCAAGAGTTCTTACTCTTATAGGTCAGGCAGAAAAAGCAGGAGGAGATATAGGCCAAATTCTAGAGTCTGTTGCAGGGGCAGTCAGCTTGTCTGATAAATTGAAGAAAGAAAGAAAATCAACAATATCAAGCCTAGTTGTCCAGGGCTATATTATCTTTTTAGTTTTTCTTATCATAATTCTCGTCATGGAATTCAGAATACTTCCTATGCTTTCTGGAATTACAAATCTAAAAACAATAAGCACATCGGGAGTTCCTTTAGGAAGCCCTACGGGAGTTGGAGATTTCTCAAGCGCATTTCTCTATTTAATATTAATCCAGGGATTTTTTTCAGGGCTGGCTGTGGGAAAACTTTCAGAAGGAAGTCTGAAGGCAGGGATAAAGCATTCTTTTGCATTGATGGTTGGCGCATTCCTTATTTCAACAGGAGCGGGCTTAATATTTGGAGGCTCTGCGCCTGCTTAGTAAATTTAGATAAATGAGACTATCTTATTGGAAAGCAGAAAGAGGCAAGCATGAATTCTGCTTAAAAAATAATTCAACACGGAAACATTTAAATAATATTGTTTCATAAATGGTACATATGGTTCAAAATAGAAACAATTTAAATTTAGAGATAATTTTAGCCTTATTAAGGAACAAAACTCACCTAAGAGAAATAGCCCGAATTCTGAACGAATCTCATTCCACAATCTTAAGAAGGATTAATGAGTTAGTTAAAGAGAATGTTTTAGATTATAAAAAAGAAGGCAAAAACAAAGTATTTTTTATTAAAAACAACCTAAAGGCTAAAAATTATGTTTATTCTGCAGAGATTCATAAATTAAACAAAATATTGGGAAAATATCCAGAATTGTCTATAACCTTTGAAGACATAAAGAAGAATTTCCCAAAAGGCATAATCATTCTATTCGGGAGTTATGCAAAGGGAATTCCCAAGCATGCAAGTGATATTGATGTTTATTTAGAAACAAATGATAACAACCTAAAAAACAAAATAAAAGGGATCAATTCTAAATTAAGCGTTAAAATAGGGAAATTTGATTCAAAATCTTTATTAATAAAGGAGATTATAAAAAATCATATAATCATAAGGGGATTGGAGGATTTTTATGAAAGGATTGAATTTTTTAAAGAAGCTTAAGAAAAAAGGAATTGTTGAGCTGGTTGAATCATCTAAAGAAATGGAATCTTCTTACTTAATAAAAGCAGAAAACTGCCTTAAGTCTGCAAAGATACTATTTCAAAACCAGCTTTATGAAAATTCTACTTCTGAAGCTTATTACTGCATGTATAACTCTTTGCTATCTTTATTATTCAAAATTGGAATTAAGTCTGAAAACCATTCTGCATCAATAATTTTATTTGATAGGTTATTTGGAGATAAAAATTTGGCAAAAATTATTTCTTGGGCTAAGGAAGAAAGGATAGACAAACAATATTACGTAGAGACTAGCCAAATAGTTAAAGTAACCAAAGAATCATGCAATGAAATGATGCTGAAAGCTGAGGATTTCTTAATTAAGATGAAGCTTTTGATAAATGAAATTAGTAATGAAAAGATAAATTCAGTTAGAGGAAACTTTCAAAAATTATTTGGGTAAAAAAAGTAAATCTAAAAGAAAGAAGCACATATGAATTCTGTCTGAAATTTAAAGAAAAAACACCATAAACTTTAGTTTATGTATTTAAACTTAAGTTAACATTAAAAATATAAACCTTTTTCTGCACCTAATATAATGAAAAAGGGTGATAAAAGGGGCTCACATGTAGGCATGATTGCATCTTTTGCCATATTTATCTTATTCTTAGTTGCAATGTACTCTGTATTTGAGCCTGCTTTAAGAACGCAAAAAGACAAGCAAAATATTGTAAATTATCTTGAAAATGCGTTGATAAACGAATTTTCTGGGAATTTGACAACTGTAGCAATTTCCCCCTACTCTGGGAATTGCTCCCAAATAGACAATTCAGAATTGGGTTTTTTAGGACTTAATGCTGTAGTGAGAGATAAAAACGCTGTTATTGGCTCAGAGTTAAGAGGCCAGGATTTAATTGTTGAAGCCACTTCTGAAAATATTGCATGGATTTACTACGCCAATGTTTCTTTTGTCAATACTGCTACAGCGGAAACTGGATGCACGACAGCGGAAATAAAGTCTATAACAACTACAGAAGAAATATACGAAGAGAAAATTCTTTATGGGATAAATAATTTTCAAAATTTAAAAGACAGCTTAAATGTTCCGCCTGGAAGTGAATATGGATTTAGCTTTTTAATGAACAATGGAACAGAATTCAAGGCAAATGACATCCAGGCTTCGCAGGATGTATACTCAAAGGAAATTTTAATACAATATATAAACTCAAACGCTGAAAAATTATCAGGGAAAATCATATTAAAAACGTGGTGAAAAGGAATATTAATAGTAAAGCTTTAACAAATAGTATTAAAAAATTATATTATTTAGACAGCTAAATCCTGCGAAGCAGAGAAATTTAAATAAAAAATTTCAAATGAAAAAAACGACATATTTGGGAAATAAAAAAAGAGGGTGGATAAAGATAGTAGAATCTTTTGCAGCTATCCTGCTAATAGCTGGAGTTTTCTTAGTTGTCCTTCAAAAAGGCTATATTGCAAAAGAGGATCCTGCAGACAAAATTTACGAGGCAGAGCTTGCAGTTCTAAGAGGCATACAATCAAATGAGACTTTAAGGCAAATTGTGCTGGCTGTTCCGGAACCGCTTCCTTCAAATTCGAGCAATTTTGCAGAGATAAAAAATAAGATTAATTATGACATTCCAAACTATCTTCAGTGTGAAACATTAATTTGCGAAATAAACGGGTCGTGCACATTTTATCTCCAAAGCGATAAAGATGTTTATGCAAGGGCTGTGACAATAAGCTCCACACTGAATGAATACAAGCCAAGGCAATTAAAATTATTTTGCTGGGTGAAATGAAATTCAAATTCCTCTCGCACACAGCAGACATAAAATTCCAGGCTTACGGAGAGACGTTGAACAAAGTTTTTGAAAATTCAGCACTGGCTTTGCTGCATTCAATTCATGAAGGAAAAATAAAATCAAAAAGGAAGAGAAATTTTTCTGTTAAAGGGAAAGACCTTGAAAGCCTTATGTACAACTTCTTAGAAGAATTTCTGTATTTGATAGATGCAGAGCATTTTATTGCGAGCAAAGTCAAAGCAAAATTATCCCAAGACAAAAAAACCCTTTCAGCAGAGATATCAGGAGACAAAGCTGAAAATTACAATATTGAGATGCATGTAAAAGCTGTGACTTATAATGATATGTTTGTGAAGAAAATTAAAAATCAATGGGCTGCTCAAGTTGTTGTGGATGTTTAATCAAGTCTTGGCAATATTCCAAAGAAAATTAAAGTATACTCTAAATCCATCTGCAATATTCTTGTTTTTTATTTTAATGGCATAGGGTGTTTCATCCCATAATAATATATAAACAGTATCAAGAAAAATATCTATTGCGGCAGGGCTTTGAAACCCATTTCCCATAAATTTTATTTCTGAGATACCCTCTCTATACCTCTCATTATAGAAAGTATTTGTTTTATTATCAAGAATCATTTTAAATTTATGTCTTTTTGTTTTAGATATTTTATTCACATCTAACAGTATAGAAGCAAGTTTCTTGTTTTTATAAGCCTGATTTGAGAAGCCAATAATGTAAATGATTTCATTTTTAGGACATTCTTCAGCAAGACTTAACATTGCATTCTTAAAACCTCTAAAGCCTTCAAAAATTGCAGTTTCTGTCTTTAACAGATCCTTTTTTTGCAAATTTTTCAAAAAAGGAATATAATTTTCAATTTCTTTATTTCTTTTGTGTATTATCTTTTGAATAATGGAGGGATTTAGTGCAGAGTATCTTTTACCAAGATGAATTTTTTCATAAGTAACCAATCCCATTGAGATTAATTTATCAAGGCAAGAGTACACTTGAGAATTGGAAATTCCTACTGACTTCCTTAGTTCTGTTCCAGAGCATTTTCCAAGTTTAAGAACTGAAAGGTATACTTTTGATTCATTTTTAGTAAGCCCTAAACCTGTTAAGATAGTTGTATTCATGTTCTCCTTATTAGGAGAACTAATATTTAAATATATCTAAAATGACTGCGAGTTTATGAACAAAAAATTCAAAGAGATATTAGAAAGATATGGATACAACAGAATGGGAAAATTTGTAATTGAACTGATGAGAGAATGTTCAATAGAAGAGAGAAGAGTAGGATCAACCACTTCTTATCTTGCTCAAATGCTAAATTGCTCCAGAAGCATGCCTGAAAAGTATAAAGTAGGTATCTTAAAGTTAACCAAAAATGACAAGGAAATGGAAGAATTATTGAACAATATTGGTGCTGTAAGAGATAAGAGTAATCCAAATTATGCTCTTATTTTGGCATTTAATAATTACTATTCAATTGTACAAGAAAAGTTCTTTAGCTCAAACCAAAAAGGAAAATTAGAGATTTTGTTAGAATTGGAAGAGTTCTCAAATAAATTGAGTACATCAAAACAACCATAATTCTTAAAAATTAACCTTTTCTATAAAAAGTATGTTGACGAACCTTTAGAAAAGGTTCCCAAAATGTAGGAAATTTAAAATGAAGTTTGTTGTTCAAATAAAATTCGGATCTATAAAGAAGAAAGTAGAGAGTTTTGGAAGCAATAGGTATTTAGTCTACATCTTATCTAAAAAAGAAGAAGACGGAGCAATGACTGAGTTTATTAGCTTAATGTCAAAAGAGCTTGGAACTCCCCCATCAAGAATACATTATAAATATAAAGAAGGAGAAAGCTATGTTTTTGAGGTTGATTAAATTTGAATTATAAGATATTTATGCATTATTTTTTTAGAAGTTTGGAAAATTTTATGTCTTGATAAAAGGTATGAAAAAGATTAAATAATCAGGTTGATAAATATAGACACAGAGTTATTGCCAAATTAATATAGATTAGCCACAATCAATTGTTGCTCAAATATAAAAAATGACAGAAATAAAAAAAATAGCTGAAAACGTTTATGAGATTCCTAAAGAAGGAAAAATGAATGTTCCTGGAAGAATTTTTGCATCTGAAAAATTAATAGAGTCAATCAAAGAAGATAAAACTTTAGAGCAGGTGAAAAATGTCGCGATGCTCCCTGGAATTCTAAAAGCCTCAATAGCCCTGGCTGACGCGCATCAGGGCTACGGATTTTCAATCGGCGGCGTAGCCGCTTTTGATTTAGATAAAGGAATTATATGCCCTGGAGGTATAGGATACGATATAAACTGTGGAGTTAGGCTTTTGAAAACAAATTTGACAAAAAAAGATATTTTAGGAAAGCAAAAAGAAATTATGAATGAGTTATATAAAGTAATCCCCTCAGGAGTAGGAGTTGGAGGCAAATATAATATGTCAAAAAGAGAATTAGATGAAGTTCTTGAAGGCGGAGCGCAGCATTTAGTGAAAAAAGGATATGGTGAAGAAGCAGATTGTATTAATTCTGAAGAAGAGGGCTGCATGAAAGGAGCTGACCCATCAAAAGTCTCCGATAGAGCCAAAAAAAGAGGAATAGGGCAGCTAGGAACTCTCGGAAGTGGAAATCATTTTTTAGAGATACAATTTGTTGATGAAATTTACGACAAAAAAAAGGCAAAAATTTTTGGATTGTCAAAAGATCAAGCAGTTATAATGATTCATTGCGGATCTAGAGGGCTTGGACACCAAATTGCTTCTGATTACATAAAACTTATGGAAGATGAGTATGGGTTCAAGAACTTGCCTGACAGAGAATTAATCAATGCGCCAATAAAAAGCAAGCTTGGACAGGATTACTTTAAAGCAATGGCTGCTGCAATGAATTTTGCATTTGCCAACAGGCAGCTTATAACTCATTGGACAAGAAAAAAAATCTCTGAGATTTTTCCTAAATCAAAAATAGAAGTTTTGTATGATGTTTGCCACAACATTGCCAAAATTGAAAAATACAAAATAGACGGAAAAGAAAAAGAAGTCTGCGTTCATAGGAAAGGCGCTACAAGAGCATTTGGAGAGGGGAGAAAAGAAATTCCGAAAATTTATAGAAACATTGGCCAGCCAGTAATGATTCCCGGAAGCATGGGAACAGCATCTTATGTTTTAGTAGGGCAAAAAAAAGCAGAAGAAATGACTTTTGGAAGCAGTGTTCATGGTGCTGGAAGAATGAAAAGCAGAAGCAAAGCAATTAGAGAATTAAGCGGCGAAAAAATTCAGAAAGACCTGAAAAAAGCAGGCATTGAAGTAAAAGCAGGAAGCTGGAAGTCGATTGCAGAAGAAGCTCCTGAAGTTTACAAAGACATCGATGAAGTTGCTAGAGTTGTTGATGAGTTAGGGATAAGCAAAAAAGTGGCAAGATTAAAGCCATTGGTTGTTGTGAAAGGGTGAAATTTTGTGTTTCTATACTTGCTAAAGGTTATTTATAAAAAATGATTGTGAATAAAACTTACTTGAATTAATATAATCAATTGGTCTTATATGAATGAAAAGAAGAATATTTATAAAAGATATTTCCTTCTGAATTGTATAAAATGAGGTTGAAAAATAAACCTTTTGGAAAGGTTTCCAAACCATATCTTTGCCAGGAGCCTTTTAAAAAAAGGTTTCCAAAAAGCTTAGTAATTTTTGTATCTTTATTGTTTGGGATATTTCTTGTAAATTTTGCAAGTTCTCTGCAGTATGACTGCGAGTTTAGGGCTTTAAGCCAGTGCCAAGTAGCTCCCTGGAATAATATTATTTTTAAGGCTTCAGATGCAACTAATGCGCATGGAGCTGTCTGGAATGGCGCTGGAAATTATCAGTATGTTTTGTGCTGCAATTTTCCTGGAGCAAGACCGGCAAGCTGTGATGCAGATATTGATCCTGTTGATGGATTTCCTGATGACAAAGTGTTAATACTATCTTCTTCAACAAACGCGCATGCAGCTGTTTCTGACTTACCCTCTTCTTATTCTACAGACGTGTGCTATGAAAATGTCACATGCATACACACAACTCAAGGTTGCAACAGCGATTATCCTATTGAAGCTTTCTCACTTTCAGATTTAACTAATGCTCATATTGCAAATCAATCAATTTATTCTACAGATGTTTGCTGTATAAACAACAGAGAAGTGACAAACAACTGCGTTGGTTTAGGAGGAACTGCATGCAATCCTTCAACACCTGCTCCTCTCTGCAATGGCGGAAGTTGGGGAGCTGCAAATGATGCTCAGTATTGCTGTGTTGGAGGAAGTTGTTGTAATCCTAATTCCCAAGCAACAACTTGTGCTAATTTTATTACTAATAATCCATTTTACGCTAGCTGGGAGTGTACCACCTCTCCTGCTGGAGTAACAACAACTAATAATTGCGGTCAGACAGTTGTATGCATTGACAATATATGCCCTAATGCTGGAGAGGTATGCGATCCTGCTCAATCACATCAGTGCATCGCGCCTTCCGTCTGTGGAGATGCGTCCTGCAACGGCGGTGAAAATTGTATAACATGCTCTCAGGATTGTGGAACTTGTCCTGCAGGCTGCTTTTTAGCAGGCGCTACATGGGAGCAGAAAACAGCTTTAGCCGGACAGAATATTTGGATGAATGTAACAGGAACATCTTCATGTATTGGAGACAATATAGAATTTAAGATATATGACAATAGTAATGACAATTTGATAACAACCTTAACAGCCTCTTTTGTTAGTATTAGTGGAAAGAATTATTCTAGAGTTAACTGGACAGCTCTATACAATGGGGGGGCAAATAATATTTCAACATATTATTTTATAGCTAGAGAACCGGGAAATCAGGAGGCAAACTCTGAAGCAGGAGCTCCTTTCCCTTACTTGAATGTCAGCTCAACTTCAATGTCAGACATACAAAGATGCTCTCAGTATACTCCTTTTGGCCAACAAATTTGCATAAATGACTATGCAAATGCTGCCAACAATATCTCTGCAAGCTGCACAGATGCTTCATGTCCTTGGAGCTGCAGCTGTGTTTGGGATGGAAATAGTTGTGAAGATAACTATGTCACTACTTTTTGCAATGGAGGAAATATATCCAATATAGGAATGTGCACTTCAAACACTGAAGGCATAACTGACTGCACAGAAGGGCTGGGAATTTACACAATTACTTGGGATGGAATATGGGGATGGGACTTTACAAACATAGAATATAATGATGAGGCAACTTGTGAGGCAACTGAAGGAGGAAATTGTGTTCTAGACAATAATAATTGGTATTTTGACCCTAACAACGAATCCACATCATGCACCAGTGGAGGTCAGAACATATTTGAATGCCCTGCAGAGATACAGCTTCCATTTTTTAACTTCTACAATACTATAGCAGTTATTGGCTTGATTTTTGCTGGATATTTTATTATGAGAAAAAAAGATAAAAAATAAATAACCAACTTTCATATAGTATTTAACCTATCTTTGCATTTATAATTAAATCACACCAATCTTACTAATAGTGAAATGATTGATTTTTCTCAATTAGACAAGTTTTTCAGGAAGGAAATAGGTTTTTAAATAAAGCCTGCTTTTTAAATAAATGGGCAAAAGAGGCGTGTTGTTTTTATTCACAGTAGTTGTTTTGCTGAATTTTTTGTCGGCAGGTTATTTTATCGGAAATGCATCTCATAGCTTTACAAAGGCTTACGGGCCTTCAGAAAGCCTCAGAGGATGGATAAATATTAGTTTAAGCAGTGAATCTGGAAATTCTGTTTTTGAAGATTCTGAAGGAAACTCAATCAGCCTTCTTGGGTTATTAAAAAAGAGATTTTATATTTACAATTGCAGCACAGTAAACTGCTCGAATGAATATGTAACAACAAACAGCCAGTCAACGAAACTTTTCCAGCTAAATAAAGGAGTAAGCCAGGTTCTTGGATTCAAAGTCATCGGAGACATAAAAAACATAAGTTCGATCAGTTTCTCTTTGATAAGCGACGCGCCTTCATCATGCCAGAACCAAGTTAAGCTAGATTTTTTAAGTGATGGAGTTTTTGAGCTAGGAAACAATAAATCATCTGCTGAAATTTGCGATGAAAAGAGTTACGGGTGTTTTAACCAAAACGGCGCAACTGAAGAATACATTGTCGGCCAGACATTTTATTGCCAGAATTTAGATTTTGGAGAAGCTCCAGGATATAGAGTTGGAGCATGGGTCAAAAAATATGGGGCTGGCACTGGAGAATTAAGAATGACAATTTTCGACGGGAGCAGTCCATTGGCGTATTGCGTTCTGCCTCAGGCAAATGTCACAGGAGGAGAAATCTACTGCAATATAAATTATGTTGTGACAAATCCTAAGACATATTCTATATGCCTGTCATCTGATGTTGTTAACACTTATAAAACAAGAGGAAATGAAGCTCCAAACAAAACATGCGGATTTTATGGAATTCCGCCAAAGGTCCCGACAACAGCATATCAAATTTTTGCGCAAAAAATAAAGTTTGGAGGCGTTGGAGCCTTATTCGTGTCAGGCATTTCCTTTGATGGGAAAAAAATATCTGGCATGATGCAGGATTATGTAAAAAAGAAATATGGCAGTTTAAATTGCATTGCAGGATGTGTTATCCCTTTAAAAATCACCTCTGGAGAAAACCAGCTAATTAATCTTAATGCCCTTCAATTAAAGTATGTGAAAACCTCGGGAGAAGTGACGGCAGATGACTTTTATGATATGGAAGAGCAATCTCCTTTAATTGACTTGAAATTCCAGAAAGTTTATTTTGATGAGGCTAATTTCACTCTGCCTGACAGCTATGGGAATTTTTTATATAGCATTGACTTTAAAGGGGAAGAAATAATTGATGACAATTTGATTATTGAAAAAATACCCGTCATAACAAGCATAAGCCCTTCAACTGTTTTTGTAGGAAGTGAGACAACTTTAAGAGTGCAGGCCCAGGCCAGAGAAGGAAACATAACTGAATACGCCTGGAATATAGACGGGAACATAAAAAAAACTACAGTGAATATTTTAAAGTTCACTTTCACAACATTAGGAATTCATAATTTAACAATAAGCGTCAAAGATTCAAAAGGCAAAGTTGCTTCTAGAAATTTCCAGATTAGCACTTATGTATCCTCCGAACAGACGTCTGACTTGATTGACAGCAAAAAAAGCTCTATAGACTCTTTAAAAATAAAAATACAAACCTTTCCAGTTTTCTACCAGAGAAGCATTAAAAATAAATTAAATTTGGATAGCGCAGAGCAATCGCTGAGAACAGCTCAGGAGAAATATGCGCTAGCGCAGGAAGACAAAGATTATGCTGAAATAGTTAGTATTCTGAATTCTATAAACATTCCAAAATCAGCAAGCATAAGCAAAGAGGCCAACTCGATTCCTTTTTTCTCAAAGAGAAATAAAATAAACCTTGACATCATCTCTTCTGTAACTGGAGAAAGCTATAATTCCACTAGAGAATCAGAATACTTAGACCAAATAATAATATGGAACCAAAACAACCTGAACCCTAGTGTAGACTTCACTGAGATAAACTCTTTTGATGGGAAGGAAACTTCTGTTTTATTAAATGCCTTCAAAATTGAGCTGGAAGAAAGTGAGAATATGGGAGAGGCTTACATATTTATAGAAAAAGTTGAAGACCTGGAGTTTGAAAAAGACTACGGCCAGCAGGAAAACCAGGGTTATTATTACATAAAAATGCCGTTGAATGAAAAAATTGTTTTTACGACAGCAGAAGATGTTGACTTTGCAGATCTTCCAGTGTTTATGTCTCCAACTATATCTCAATTAAATATCGGAAAAGAAACTCCTCCAGAAAAAGGCTTGTCAAAATGGGTATGGTTTGTATTAATAATAATCTTCCTGCTTATTGGCTGGTATATTGTGTATGCATTAATTCATGAGTGGTATAGAACAAAATATGAGAGACATTTATTTAGAGATAGAAATAATTTATTTAATATTATAAGCTATATAAACAACTCAAAATCAAATAATCTTGCAAATGGAGAAATAGAATCCAGATTAAAAAAATCAGGATGGAATTCAGAGCAAGTTGCTTATGCAATGAAGAAATATGAGGGGAGAAGAACAGGGATGGTAAATCTCCCTCTGTTAAACTTGTTCAGGAGAAAACCAAAAAGATTAGAGCCTCAAAGGCCTATGGCGCCTCCAATAAATCCTTACAGGACTTTTGACCATCCAGAGGCAGCGACTCCCAAGCACACTATGGATAATAAATCCAGACATAATATAGAAAATAAAACTAACACATTAGCCATAGTTGCCTTTATTTTCATGTTTGTATTCTTCCCAGTAGGCTTAATTCTTGGAATAATAGCTCTTTCTCAAATAAAAAAAACAGGTGAAAAAGGAAGATGGATGGCTTTAATATCAATTATAATACCAATAGCATTAATGGTTATAGGAATTGTTTTGGTTGCTATCTTATTGAGTAGTACCTAACTTTAAACAGTCAATTTATTTAATTTGATAAATGGCGATTTTCAATCCAAAGGCAATTCGCGAATATAATCACCTTGTAAGAAAGTTAAGAGGTAAGGAAAAGAGACTATAAAACAGCAGTGAAATATTTATAAACTTCCTTGACAAATTCATAATATGGCTATAAAAATTTTCAAAAATTTTTTTAAGAAGATATTTTCTAATTTATTTAGCAATAAAAGAGAGATAAAGCTTGGATTTTACGGACCTCCAAATGCGGGAAAAACAAGCCTGGCAAATAGAATATGCAAAGACTTTACTGGAGAAGAGCTTGGAAGCGTGAGCAAGATTCCCCATGAAACAAGAAACGTTCAATTCAAAGAAAAAGTCGAAATAAATTATAAGGGAAAGACAATGGTTTTCAAGATGATTGACACTCCAGGAATTGCAACAAAAATCGACTATGAAGATTTTCTTAAATATAATATGGACAAGAAAGAGGCTAAAAAAAGAGCCAAGGAAGCAACCCAAGGGGTTGTTGAAAGCATAAAATGGCTTGATGATATGGATGTTGTGGTTGTTGTTATTGATGCAACGGAAAACCCGTATAACCAGGTGAATATAACTATTATAGGAAATCTTGTAGCTAGAAAAATTCCTGTCTTGATTGTTGCCAACAAAACTGATTTAAGAAAAGCCGATATAAAAAAGATAGAATCAGCTTTTCCGGAGTATGAAGTTGTTGGAATGAGCGCTAAATATGGAAAAAATCTTGAAGAATTTTATGAATCAGTTTTTAAACTAACAAAAAAAATAAAATAATAAAAAGGACAAAGGTCCTTCTTATGACATCTCCTTTGAGATTGCCTCAAGGGTGATAAAAAAACGAAAAAAATAAAAATAAACATTTAAAATATATGTTGGATTATATATATTACAAAAAATAAAAAAAAGAAAAATGGTGAAGAGAAATTTAGGGAGGATAAAGGGATTTACTATTCAGTTTATTCCTTACTCTGAAATAAGAAGCCTGGACAGCAATGAAAGAATAAAAAAAATTCTAGGCATTGTCCTGGGAAACAATATATTAATTCTTCAAGGCAAGCTTAAGCCGGAAGAAGAAACGCGCCTTATTGGAGATACAATGGCGATGATAGAACATGTAAAAAACTTTAAAGGAATAGAGCTGGCAGTCATAGGTGGAAACGGGGATGATGGATTTTTCACCCAGTTTAGAAAAGGGATTGCAAATGCCCTCTCTGGAGGAGATTTGGGAGCTGTGACAATTATAGGACCAGCAACAATAGTAAAAGAAATAAAAAAGAATCCTAAGAAAATAGAGCTTCTGCTTAACAAATAATGACAAATGACAGTAATAGCTCATTTCTTAGAAAGCTTGCTTTATACTTCGGAGGATTCTTTGATATAATCCTCTTATTTGGTATGTTTCTCTTTGGGCTTGTTGGCAAAAGGATTCCTTTCTGGATGCCAGTTCTTCTTTTAGTTTCATTCTACTTCACATCATGGGGCTGGAAAGGAATTAAAAACAATTAATCTAATATTCATTGAGATTTCTGCATAATTTTGTTGAAAGGCAATTTGATGATTAAACACCATTAAATTTATTAAGTTTATTCTTTTTTTGGAAATACAATGCCTCATCAATGTGTAAAATGCTCTAGAATAATTCCTCTTGCAAATAATGAGCTGCTTAGCGGATGCAAAGAATGCGGGGGAAAATTCTTTTTTTATATAAAAGACGACCAGTTTGAAAGCATAAGAAATAGGGTTGTTGAGATTCCTGAAGAGGAGAAAGACAAAATAGAGCAAGATGTAAGAGAAATGGCCGGGATCACTGAAGCGGATGCTCCGGTAATACTTGATCTTGAGTCTATAAGAATAACAGGAGATGCCAAGTTTGAGCTTGATATAGTCAAATTATTCCATAAAAACAGGCCATTAATCTATAAGCTTGAAGAAGGCAAATATATCATAGATTTATCATCAACATTAAGACAAAGCGCAAAAGACATAAAAGAAATAAGAAACCCGGATGAAAAATGATAGAATCAATTGTTTGCAGTAAGTGGAAGGTAACTAACTTAAAGGACATTAAGGCACATGTAACCTTGGAACTTTTAGAAGAAACAAAAAATACTGCTTTCCAAATAATGCTACACAAAAGTAGATTAAATAAAAGTGTTATAAACAAATTAAATGGTAACGAAATTGAAATTGGTTCTACGAGCCTTCCCCTAGGTTCTGAATCAAAAATCAAATATATTTCTTATGATAACATAGTAATTTACCCAGTCTACACTCCCTAGCTTAATAACCCATATTATTTTATTAAAATTATCAAAAAACCCTTTTTGCATCAATTTCTCATTGTTCACCTTATTTTCAAGTTTGAAAAAATCAAAATATTTAATAATCTTGTTCTCCTTGATTATTCATGAGATCTAAATCTTATATTAACAATATTCTTAAGGAAGTCTTGAATAAAATAAAGCCTTCTCAGGAAGATATGAAAAAAATAGAAATTTCTCTTGACAGTTTTGTTTCAAAATTAAATGCCGAGATAGCCAAGAAAAAGATCAATTCTGAAATATTTATAGGGGGCAGCTTTGCAAAAAACACCCTAATAAAAAAAGATCATTATGACATTGACATATTTCTAAGATTTGAAGGTCACAAAGAGGAAGAGCTTTCTAAATTAACAGAAAGCTTGATTAAAGGCATTAACACATCTGTTGTCCACGGCTCTAGAGATTATTTCAGGATTAAAATAGATGAAAGAATCTTTTTCGAAGTAGTTCCTGTGAAAAAAGTCACGAAAACAAAGGATGCAGAGAACATAACTGACCTTTCATATTCTCATGTCAAGTATATAAATAAAAAAATAAAAAATAAGAATATTTTGGATGAAATAAGAATTGCCAAGGCTTTTTGCTATGCAAATCACTGCTATGGGGCAGAATCTTACATAAACGGCTTTTCTGGATATGCATTAGAGCTTCTTATCTATTATTATGGAAGTTTTGCTAAATTCTTGAAAGAGATGGCAAGAATAAAAAGCAAAACAGTTATTGACATAGAAAAGCACTACAAAAATAAAAATCAAGTTATGATGGATGTAAACAGCGCAAAGCTCAACTCTCCAGTAATCTTAATTGATCCGACATACAAACAGAGAAATGCTTTGGCAGCATTGTCCCAGGAAACTTTTGATAAGTTCAAGAAATCAGCTGAAGATTTTCTTAAAAAGCCTTCGCTTGAAGCATTTGAAGTAAAAAAAACTGATCTTGAAAAAATAAAGAAAAGCGCAAAATCTCACGGCGAACATTTTATTCTTATTGAGGCTTTAACTGACAAACAAGCAGGAGACATAGCTGGAAGCAAATTGCTGAAATTTTACAAGCATCTTGATCAGGAAATCTCAAAGTTTTTCAGAGTCAAAAATAAAGGATTCAATTATAATAAAGAAAATAGCGCAAGGTATTTTTTTGTTGTCAAAAGCAGGGAAGAAATACTATTGCAAGGACCTGAAACAAAAGATGAAAAAAACTTAATTAGATTCAGAAAAAAGCACAAAACAATATTCACAAAGAAAAACAGGATGTATGCAAAAGAAAAAGTCAGGCAAAGCATAAAGGAATTTCTAGATGACTGGAAAAAGAAAAACCACAAAAAGATGACTGAGATGTATATAAAAGAATTAAGGGTTGTTGATTAATGAGTTGACTTAGATAGTGAGGCTATAATAAATAGTGGGGGTGTTGCATAAAGGCAAAGTTTGAATAATTCATTCTCGAAAGCATCACTATAGTTTAATCCCTCCCTTTTACGATGAATAAAATAAGCTCCTGGAAAAAATGATAAGAAGGCTTCCTGAGCCATTGTCAGTTCATTTTTTGCAGTCTTTTCTAGATTCATATTATTGGCGGTTTTCTAAAGTTTATATATTTTATGGTTCTTAAAGAGCAATTTTTATTTGAAATGATTGTAGAGAGCAATATACCCAGCTACTCTAGCAAGTTCTAAAACTAAAATTGGAAGATATGCAACTGGCTCGCCTAAAAATTAGGGGAATCTATTTTCTGTTTCTAAATAATGTTTATGATTTCTAATCATAGAGGACGGCACAAAAAGTGCATCTAAACTCCTTAGCAATTTATTTTCAGGAACTAATTTTCTTTTTGGTTTTTCTCTTTGCGCGGGAACATCAAGCCTTGCCCAAAGTGGATTGATTTTGTTTTCTGTCATTTTAATTTTTTTTGTAGTATTCTTCTATAGAAGAAATTTCTCTTTCTCTAGCTGCGGCATTTATTTCAAAATCTGTATTACTAATTCTCTCTTTGCCATAAATATCTTTCAAACTGGTCAATTTTTCTCTCAAAAGAGAAACTCTGGCTCTGAAAGAAGAAATATCTTCAAAAATCTTATCTTTTGAGCAATTTTCAAGTCCGAATAAAATGTAACCATGAAATTTTGGCGCACCTACAGAAGGATACAAAATAATGCTATTATAAAGATTTGCATCATCAAAACCTTTATTTAGCAATTCTCTTTCCAGATTTGATTGATTTTTGTCTGTCATTTTAATTGCACACTAGAATGTCCAAAATTATAAACGGCAGACTCTAAAAAACTTCTTTTTTTGTTATGAGTTTCGCAAATTTGTTTAGATAAATCAGTATAATCTATAATGAAATTTGACATTATTTTACCTTGCACCCATTTAGGAAGTTCTGGCATTTTTACAAATATATCTAAATTATGGTAGCTAGCACTATCATTCATTTTATCATTTATAGCAACACTTCTGCCTTCTTGATATGATTGTCTTAAATCTTCATAAAATTTTTTTATCTTTTCTGTTATTGTCATTTTATCTCCAATTTTATTATCTTTAAGCTTTTAAAACTTTGTCAAACATGTTTGCAAAGGCCTGTGTGAAAAAATCAGAGTTAAGCCATATTGCAATATCTTCCTCGTCTTTCTCATTTGAAAGGTAAAATAAAATTTCTTTCCTGTCAATTATGAAGAATTTGGCATTCAATTCTACGCTTTTTATTTTAACTCCAAATGTCTCGCTTAATTGTGCTATAAGCTTTTCGTCTCCTGAGAGCGCTACTGAAGTCTTTATATTTGCTTTCTTCAAAATATCAAATGTCTGCAGAAAAAGCTTTGACTTCATTTTTGCTTCTTCAGCGCTTGTACAAATTATGACTTCTTTTTTGGCATTAAGAATTATCTCCCTTAAATGATTTGAAATATTTGACTTTCCTTTAAGAGCTGCAGACAAGTCCTCACGCCTTTGAGGCTCTATTCCCCCTTTGTAAAGCTCTTCCAGTTTTGTGTATTCGTCAGTTTCCTTTATCTTTGAAAGAGACTCAACTCTTTCTTCTGCATCTTTTCTGACATTGTTTTTCAACTTCTCAAGAATAATATGGGGCTTTACTCCAAGGTATTTTACAGGCTTCCCTAATTTAACAATAGCAAATCCTTTCTTTTCAAGGCTTTCAAGCACGTCATAAGTTCTTGATCTTGGAACTCCTGAAGCTTCAGCAACTTCTCCTGCAGAAGCGACTCCTTTTCCAAGCAAAGCCAGCCAAACCTTAGTTTCATAAATATTAAGGTCAAAATAATCCCTTATCTTTGTCACAAGTTCCTGTTTAATGAGCATTTTATTCTTCCTTTGATAGATTATATCCTAATTCGTTTAATTTTCCCTTAAAACTATCATCTTTATTGCTTTTTCTATCTAAATAAAGAGAAATTGTGAATCCTTTTTCATGATAGTCTACTTCAGACGCACTTAGCAAATCACCATAATGGCCACTGGCTAAATCTAATATTGCGCTATTGTGGCGAAGTTGGCCTATAAAAGGAATAACATCGCTGCAATTAACTCTAAATTTAACAGGCCTTTCATTTGTTAAAGCTTCATCTAAGTTTAGAGTTGAAATTTCATTTAAAGCTGTTCCAGCTATTCTTTTATATTTTTGAAATCTATTAAGCGTTCTTGTTAATTCCATCCCTTGTCAGTAGGAACATTGATTTATAAATCTTTCTGTTTGTTGTAATCGGTTAATGGTAACATTATGGAAAGATTTTTAAAGGTTATGTTATAAAGAAGGTTATGGCAAAAAAAATTGTTGGATTTGGCGAAAGAGAAAAGGAACATGGGTTTCTAGAAAGAAATATAATTGGAAAATATATTGTTGCAAATAATCCATATGGAGGAACTGCGACTGGCAAAGTTATAGAGTTAGATGAAGGTCATTTAGTATTTAGCCCTTATATTGGAGCTGTCAAGTATAAAAGTGGAAAAGAAATTATGGGGTTTGTTAATAATAAAAGATATCTAGAGGTGATTTCTGGAATGAGATACACAAAAATAACAGAAAAAGAATTAAAGAATTACTGCAAAAGTGTTAATAAGGCTACTGAGAAAGAGCTCAAAAAAGAAGAATCAAAAAAGAGGAATCAAAGAATCAAATAACCCAAAATCATTCCTAGGAAAATACCTGCTGTTATGAACGGCATTGCAGGATAAAACTTCTTTTTCTCGGCTTTTGAAAACAAGAATGCCAGGCCTAAAGTTGCTCCTAAAGTAACAAATAATGCGTGGCTTAAGCCGAAATTCTTTAGAACCACGCCTGCAGCAATTATTGGGAATATTATGTCACCGCCGCCTAAAATAGCCAAATTAATCTTAATCTTCTTCTTTTTTAAATCTGATTTTTTCATATTTCTTATCTGCTCCTTAACTTTCTTAGAGGCATAAGGGACAAAAAAACCGGCAAAAATCTTCAGCTTATTCATCTGGTATTTTGCCATTCTCTGCATTATTCCGGAGCGCCAAACAGCCCACATGTCATAAATTGAAATCAAAATCAGAAGGATTACAGCTGTCCACATATTCAAAATTGGGACAAAGACGGCGGCTATTCCAGGATAAACAAAAAGCTCTGTAGCATTATGAACTATGAAGTTTCTCTTGTATATTTTTATAAAAGCTAAAGGAAGGGTTATTGCCAAAATTATTAATGAAGAGTATTTGAAATCAGGAATAAAAGACAAGAAAGTTATTCCTAAGGCTATTGCAATAACTATGAAAAACCATAACTTGAGTATAAATTCTGATTTGAACTTCATAAGCAAAAATAAAAGCGCTATTGCAATTACAAAAGATATTATGAGTGACGGAAGAAAATTAGTATAGAAATCTGCCTCCTTCTCTGCTTGAGGAGGAGTCATGCCATAAGGCAATCCTGGCTGACCAAGGTAATAATTAACAACATAAACTCCTATCAACTGCGTTGCAACAAACATCGCAAGAAGAAATAGAGTTAGTTTGATATTATATTTCATTTGAAAACGCGAGGACACCAAGGTTTCCTTCGCTTAACCTTCCTTTCATTTGTTTTTCTATTTTCCTCATTTAGTTATTAATGGCGATTTCTGCTCGACCATTGGAATTGTTATTGATGATTGGTTTCTGCCAATTCCAATAGCCTCGTTGCCTCCGAGGAAATCGCACGTTTTTCCTCTTTTACTTGGTGAAGAGAAGATGGTATTTAAATCTTGATTATTTTTTGCCGGTTCAATTTTGCAAAATTTGTTCTATTCGTAAATTTTAATGTGTATTAACAAATAAAGTTTCTATTTTGTTCCTAGGGATAAAATACACTTTGGTAATTTATTAAATAATATTCACCAAAACATTAAAGCTATCTAATAATATATTTAGAAATTAAATAATTATTAAGGATTTGGCTGGCTCTGTCTCAAAACATTTGTCAGATATAAATTTCCGCTTAAGTCGAACTTGGCAACAATAACTCCTGAAGGACTTTTAACAACAAACTCTGCAGAAGCAGTTTGAGCTATAGAAGGCTGAGAAGGAAAAACCTGCCCCTGTAAATACAAATTTCCAGTATCTCTCTCTAAAAAAGCTACGACGGCTGCTCCATTCTTTATAACAAAATCATTTCCATTTGGAGCTGCTGTAAATCCATTATCATCTAAAGTCCCCCTTATGTCCATGACTCCGTTGCTGCCAATTACTGCAGAGTTAGCTGGACCAGAGCCCTGCCTGAAAATTAGTTTTGGAGCTATTGGAACAGAAGATGCCCCGCCACAGTCAAAATCAGCGCCATCTGTAAGGCCATCGCAGTCATTATCATAGCCATCTCCGCAGTTAGCTTCTGTTCCTGCTGTTAAGAAAGTAACCCATTCTAAAACTCCTGAATTCGACATCCTGCATCTTTCCTGGTCTCCTCCTCCGCAATTATTCTGGGCAACGCCACAAGTCTGGCCCTGGTCTGCTAAAACAGCTGTGCATGTCTCTGAAACAGCTGTGCATGAGCAAGTATTGCATGAAGCGCCCCCTCCTCCGTCGGAACATGTATTGCTGCAAGAGCCTGAAGATGAAGAGCTGTAAGAAGGATAATCAAAATAAATTGTGCCTGTGCAAGAATCCACTTGCGAACATGAAGTTGTTCCGCATGACTGGTAGCCCCATTCTGAGCACGTATCCCCGTCATAATTTCCGCAGACTAACTGCTGTGTAGAATCATAGCAAAACGAATCTCCAGGTATGCACTCATCCTCACAAGTTCCTGGAGGAGGGTTTTGGCTCACGCAGACGCAGTTATCTCCTGAAACGCAGCTCCCACCTGAAGGAGCGCCGCAAGCGCCTGCTGGATAATAGCCAGCGTTACAATTGTATCCTGCACCTCCTTGCGTTGGAAAAATACAAGCGAAACCTCCTCCACTAGCTTGAAGCTGGCAATCACAAGTCCCTGCTGTTCCAGGGTTTGGAATTCCTGCTGCCGATAAATTATTTATATTGTTTACAAAAAAAACCAACCCAATTATCAAAATTATTATTCCTATCGAAAAAAATATCTTATTAAAGGCCATTTTAGCCAAGCTGGATTACAACATCCCCAGATGGATTTTTAATAGCTCCAGAAAGTTCAATATCTCCTGCAACTGTCAATTTTGATCCTGCAGTTGTAGTTCCAATTCCAACATTATTTGCAAGAGGATTTAATGATAAAGGGTCGCCACTGTGTGTTTGAATAAATCCATATGTTGTTGTTCTCCCAATAAACATACGCTCACTCCCTGAATTTTCCATAATAGAAAGCTGTGCAGTATTTGCGTCAGCAGGAGGGTTATTTCTAACTTCCAACTTAGAGCCGGGAGCTGTTACTCCAATCCCAACACTTCCTGCAGACTCATATATTACTGAATTTCCAATATTATTGCCGCTTGTTGTAAACTTAGAAATCCAACCTGAAGTGCCTGTGCTTGAAACTCCGCCGGAAGATGCAGAATAATCACAGTAAACTTGTCCCCCTGCTCCAGTTTTTAAAGCTCCACTTGGCTCCCCACAAAAAGGAAATGATGTCAAAAAAAGGCTGGTTATTCCATCATTCCACAAAGCAACACCACCTCCTCTAAATATTGCCCCTCCATTAACATCTAATTGAATAGCAGGGTTAGGATTATTTATTCCAATATAATCATTTGTGGGATTTATAAAAATAGGGCTTAAATTTAACTCGCCTCTTGAATGCCCCATTGTAGAGGGGGTTCCTGTATCAGGGTTTGCATCATAAGCGCTCACAAAAAATGCGGCAGCTGCAATTATTCCCAATACAATAAAAGTATAAGCGGCTCTGTTTGAGAAATTAATCACCATTTTTATTATTTTTGGAAACCTTTTTTTAAAAGGTTTATCACCATTTTTTTACATTTGAATTAAGAGAAAAGAGTTTATAAATATTTTTATAGATGAAAAGAATTGTCCCGCTCCAAAGTCGCTCGATATTTTGTTTATATTTGAGATAAATCTAAATTATT
>JBBSXA010000030.1:0-57486 GCA_038045985.1 Nanobdellota archaeon | reverse complement strand
ATTAAGAACGCTATCAAATGAGCATATATTAACTGGAAAACCTAACCCATCTTCAAGATTATCCATTTGACAAACAAGAAAATCCAACTTATAAGCTTTTATATTCAGGAAAAATTATTCCAAGGGGAACAACCAAATCTTTATAAAACACATTTTCTTAGAGAAGTAAAACAAGGAGGAAAAATGGTTAGCGCTTATTGTGTAAAGTGTAAAAAGAAAGGTCAAAAGATGAAAGACGCCGTCATCGGTCAGACATCTAAAGGCGGCTACATGGCAAAAGGAAAATGCCCGGCATGCGGGACTGTAATGTGTGCCATGATGTCGAAAGACAATGCTGAAAAAGCAATCAAAGTCGGTGAAGCAAAAAAGGGTTTTTAGTTTATCTTCATAAGAAAATATGCTAGTTAAGATAATAAAAACGTATAGAGACGTAGTTGCCATTTGTGATACTGAAATTCTTGGAAAGTATTTTGAGGAAGGTGATTTCCAACTTGATTTGAAAGAATCTTTTTATGGCGGCGATGAAAAAACAGAGCAGGAAGTCATAGAAATAATTCAGGATCTGCAGAGAGAAGACGCGACATTCAACATTGTCGGAGAGAAATCAATAAAAGCTGCAGTCGAATCTGGGTTAATTGAGAAAAATTCTGCCGGAACGATTGCAGGAATTCCTTTTGCGTTTGTGCTTTTGTGAGAAATTGCAATAATATTTATTAACTTAGTTGTATAGGTTTTAACGTGGTTGAGATAAAGATATACTCTCTAGAAGAAAAAATAGAAAGAGGAAAAATTCCCGAAGCAATAATGGAAGATAACGAGCCTGGGCAGACAGTCAGAGAATTATGGATAAAATTCCACAGCAATTACAATCCAAACAAAGATAATAGAAGCCTACTAAGAAAAGCTTATTATTCTATAAAAGATTACTTCAAAGAGAAATTCAATCTACATGAAGAAATAGATCCTAGGGATGAAATAATTAAAGGAATTACGTCAAGAGTATAATTTATAAAACCGCTTCTTTTTAATTTAATATGTCAGCAGAATTCAAAGATATAAATCAAAGTGAGGACCTGGAGAATCAAGATCCAAACAAGCCAATCAGAGTCAGGCTGCCGAGAGGCGAGGAAGTAATTGGAATAATTGAGCAGAGACATGGAGGCAACAAGATGATGGTTTCTTGCCTGGATGGAAAATCAAGAAACTGCAGAGTTCCTGGAAGATTAAAGAGAGCGCTCTGGCTTCGTCCGGGCGATGTTGTCATAATAGAGCCTTGGGAATTTGATAAAAATAAAGGAGACGTTATTTTCAAATATAGGCCAAACCAAGTTGAATGGCTTAAAAGACACGGCCACCTAAAAACAGAGACCAGCGAGTTTTAAAGTTAAAATAAAAAAACTTATAATGTCTTCTTATCTCTATAAATCATGAAAAAATTAATCATCGACAAGCTTCCAAGAATAACTCAAAACAAAACAAAGCTTGAAGAAGAGCTCCATATAAAAATTTCCAATAGAGGCAGAGAAGTTTACATTTATGGTGAAGCTGAAGATGAATATCTTTCTGAAAGAGTAATTGAAGCATTAAACTTTGGGTTTCCATTTGCCACGGCACTTCTTCTCAAGCATCATGAAAATGTTCTTGAGATAATTAATATAAAAAATCATACTCCAAAAAAAGATTATGCAAGAATAAGAGCAAGACTTATTGGCAAAGGCGGAAAAACCCTTAAAACACTTTCAGAGCTGACAAAATGTGACTTTGAGATAAAAGACAATTTTGTTGGAATAATTGGCGAAGCTGAATTCATAGAAAACGCCCAAGAAGCAATAATCTCGTTGATAAGAGGGTCAAAACAAGGAAATGTTTATGCCTTCCTTGAGAAGCGCCAGCCCCAGCCCATCCTTGACCTTGGTCTAAAAGAAGTTAAGAAGAAAAAGAAGTAAAACCTTTTAAAAGCATAATTCTCTTTAAACTAATAAGCCCGGGTAGCTCAGTCGGTTAGAGCACACGGCTGTTACGTTTGATAAAACACAGTGACCGTGGGGTCGTAGGTTCGAGTCCTACCCTGGGCGTTTAACCTTAATTAAACGGCCTTACGAAAATCTATGATTTTCAGTTTGGGCATTTTACTTCCATTAATCAAAACTCAAAACCATCAAGCAGCTTGCATAACTTAGAATAACTCTTAAGAGGATTTTTCTTATCAATCTCAAATTTTATAGAGCTCAAATAACTTAATCCTTTTGAAACTTTTTCATAATATTTGTCCTTATCAGTATAAGATTCAGAATTAAATTTAACAAGGCAGTAATTATTAACCAGTTCAATCAAGCCAATATCTTCTTTGTCAAAAATAAATTTAAAATCCTGAATCTCCCATGGCATTTTCAACAGCCTATAATATTCAAAAAGATCCATCATAAATCCAAAAAATGCAGACAACTTTTAAAAGTTACTTCTTCTCATCAAACCCCAAAGCGCAAGAATTAATGCAGTATCTTTTTTTTGTTGGACTTGGCCCGTCATTAAAAACATGCCCTAAATGCCCTCCACACTTTGCGCAAATGACTTCTGTCCTTGGAATAAGCAAAGAATAATCTTTCTCCAGTTTTATAGAGCCTTTGACAGCATCTGAAAAGCTCGGCCATCCAGTCCCAGAATCAAATTTCACATCACTCTTAAACAAAATATTTCCACAGGCAGCACATCTGTAATCCCCTTTTTTCTTGTTATGCAAAAATTTTCCAGTTCCAGATCTTTCAGTTTCCTTGTAAAGCAAGACTCTCGCCTGCTCTGATGTCAGATTTTTCGCGTATTCCCTTTTCATCTTTGTTCAGCATAGTTTTTCTACTCTACTTCACAAACTCCACGTTCTCTTTATTTTTGAATTTTTCATCGCCAGTTAAAAATTTGCAATTGTACTTTTTTGCAATGTAGTAACCTATACAATCTACAAAAGACAATTTCTCTTTCACAAATTTAAATTTCATTTTGGCCGCATCCAGCAAAATTTTATCATCATAATCAACATTAAACTTAGATAATTTGCTAAAAGCTTCCTCAATCTGGCTCTCTTTTTTTTCTCTTATCAGAAAATAAATATACTCTAAGATGTTTAATTTACTCAGAATTATTTTAACTCCAAAAGCATATTTTTTATAAGCAGGGTTCCCCTTATTGATTTCAATAATGGCATAAGTATCAAAGAAAAAAGCTTTATTCATTTTCTCCTTCATCAATTTCTTTCATTATTTCTTTCGTAGATTTTTTTATATCCTTATTTACAGCCCACAAAAAATCCAAATCATTCTTTTTTTCTATAGTCACATTCAATGAATCTTCTGGAAAAATCCTTTCTTTCTCAACTACCTCTCTGGGAATTATAACTCCCAAAGAGCCTCCAATCTTCTTTGCTTTAACCAGTACTTCCATTTTATTAACTTTTTTAATTAACTAAATTTATATAATATTAAAAATTAACACATTTATAAACCTTTCCAAAAGACTTATTTCCCAAACAGATTAATAACCTTGCAATAAACAGGATGTTTTTTATAATATTTCTGGTGATATTCTTCAGCTCTTACAAATTTTCCAGCTTTAACAATTTCAGTGTAAACCTTTTTGCCTAATTTCTTTTCAACTTCTTTTTTAGTCTTTTTTGCCAAATTCTTTTGCTTGTCATTAAAATAAAAAATAACACTCCTATATTGCGAACCAACATCTGACCCTTGCCTGTGATACTGAGTGGGGTCATGGCTTTTCCAGAATAAATCAAGAAGTTTTTCATAAGAAACCTTTTTATCGTATTCTATGTAAACAGCTTCAGCATATCCTGTTTTGCCAGAGCAAACATCTTTGTAACTTGGATTTGGAAATTTCTTTTCATCTCCTCCCATGTAACCGACTTGAGTATCAACTTCCAAAGAATCAAACACATGCTGGACATGCCAAAAGCATCCTGCACCAAAAACAGCTTTTTGTTTCATTTTTTAGGAAACCTTTAGTATATAAATACTTAAAAATAAATCACTATAAAAAATTATGGTAAGAAGAAATAATCTAGAGGACTCTTTGAGAAATGAAACTTTAGCAAATATTTCTATGGTAGCAGCACTAGATATAGACAGATATATTGGAAAAAAGGAAGTTCATTCTAATAATTTTGTGAAGCTTTCAGAATTAATCTTAGGAACTTTAAATTCCAGAGACTATTTGGAGGGAAAAAGAGAAATTGACGCGTATCCAGCAGATTGGTTCCTTTTAGAAGTTTTAAAAAAGCATAAAGAAAAAATAATCAGTAAAGGAAGAAATCCAACTTACATATTAAGTGATAAAATTTACTCTAAGCTGAAGGAATGTGAAGACCAGCTAAAAGAAAGGGGGAGCAATTTAGGATATTATGGAAAAATAGCTATTAGAGTATCCAGAATCATTGGTGATAATTTTACAGAAGACTTAATTCCAACAATACACAAAGTCGGGAATGATTTAAAGAACTTCGCGCAATTCCAAATAGAAAAACAAGAAGAACTAAGAGATTTAACTCTAGCAATTTTAAGAAATACTTACCAATACAGAGAAAACTTCAAGCATTACCTAGCTGCCTAGTTTTAGAAGAACAAAACATAAGTTTTATTAAGTTCTACAAAATAATGTAAACATGGAAAAAACAATTAATATAGAAGAGTTGTCTAGAAAACTAAAAATAATAGAACAATCCATGGTGACAAAAAAAGAACTCGACTCTGCTTTAAAAAGCATCATGATTTATTCAAATGAAGATACTATGAGACAAATCGAAGAAAGTGAAAAAGATATTAAAAGTGGAAAAACAAAAAAGATTAATTCTATAAAGGACATAGAATGAGCTATGAGATTATAGCTACAAATACCTTTTCTAAGGAATTCAAAAAACACAAAAAGGATAAAGAATTCATTGAGGCTTTAGATAAAAAAGTGCAAAGATTGAAAGAAGATCCTAATCATGTTGGCGGTTTCTTATCTGGAAAGTTGCATGAATATAAATCAACAAGAATAGTAAAAAAGTTTAGGCTGATTTTCAAAATAATAGAACAAGAAAGAAAAGTTTATTTATCAGCAATAGATCACAGAAAAATCATCTATGAAAACTTTAGAGATGATTGAGAACATGAAAAATATAAAAATTATATCTATAGATTTTCAGAAAGAATTTAGCAACCCTATTGGAAAACACTATAAAAAAAGACCTTGTGTTAATTTTATTAAAAAAACCTTGGTTCCTTTTTTGAAAGAAAACAAAATAAAAATCACAGAAATTATCTCAGACTATAGGCAACCAAGACCGGGAGATTTAGATGACTGCTGTTATCCTGGAACACAACAATATGAATCAGAAATTCCAAATGAGATTAAAATAAAACCAATATGGATTAAATGTATGAACTCTCCAATTTGGATAAGAAAAAACATAGGAGAAGCAAATAAAAAACCAGGTCTTCCTTATCAAGGTCCTAAAGAATTTACAGATTGGCTTAACAAAGTTGTTGGGAAACCAGAAGAAATTGATTTAGTCATTTTAATTGGCCTAACTTTAGATTGTTGTGTTTTTTCTACAGCACAGGAGTTAACATGGAGAGGGTATAAAATTAAAATACTCAAAGAAGGAGTAGACACTTATACTGGAAGTTTAAAAGAAAAGGAAATTATTCTTAATCATTACCCATTAATAAATTGGGCAGAGTCTATTTCTTTTGAAGAACTAAAAAAATTGTTAGAAAAATAAGCATGCCAAAAATTCTTCTCGCAATGTCTGGCGGAGTTGATTCAAGTATAGCGGCGCTTCTTCTAAAAAAACAAGGTCATGAAGTAATTGGAGCATTCATGAAAAATTGGAGCGACACAAAAAATGATATTGGAGAATGTACATGGAGAGGAGAAAGAAGAATGGCGCAAAAAATCGCAACAATATTAAACATTCCTTTGATAACTCTAGATTTCGAAAAACAATACAGAAAACTTGTTGTAGATAAGATGTATAAGCTTTACAAAAAAGGAATAACTCCTAATCCAGACATAGACTGCAATGAAAAAGTAAAGTTCCCATTGTTATTGAAAGAAGCAAAGAAGCTAAAATGCGATTTTATAGCAACAGGGCACTACGCAAGGATAAATGAAATTTCTAAAAAAATTAGCCCAAAAAGATTAATATTAAAAAATAAGTATGTTAATTTGAAAAAAGATAGTTTGATTAATAATAAAGTAAGGGAGGGTGGTCGGGGAGATGGTGACGGGATGGACTATCATTATGAACTCCTTCGTGCAAAAGACGAATCAAAAGACCAATCTTATTTTCTTTATAGGTTAAAACAAAAAGAATTATCAAAAGTTTTGTTCCCAATAGGAAATTTAACAAAATCCCAAGTGAGAGAAATAGCGCACAAAAACAAATTTCCAAATTATGACAAAAAATCAACTGTAGGAATCTGCTTTATTGGAAAAGTCAATTTGAAAAGATTCCTCCAGAAAAAGATAAAGCCAAAAAAAGGGAAAATCCTCGATCCAGAAGGAAAACAGATTGGAGAGCATGATGGAATCTATTACTACACAATCGGCCAGAGAATTGGCCCAAGATACGAAATCGAGGTGAAAAGAGGTTTTGGAGCTCAAAAAAAATGGTATGTTGCAAGAAAAATTCTTAAAACAAACACAATAATTGCTGCTCCGGAAGGCCATAATCTAAACTTCAGAAAAGATGTCTTCATAAAAAATGTCCATTGGATAAACAACAATCCTTTAGATAGTATTTCAAAAAATAATGGGAATAATAAAAATTCAAAGAATGATAATGCATTAACAATTAATAGTAAATATGTGAGCGATAGCGAACCTAATTTTAGGGTGGGCGGTCGGGGAGTTGGTGGTGGGAGAAAGAAATCCACCAAGGTCCTATCAAGAATCCGCCAAGTCGGAGAGCTTCTTCCATCAATACTCGAACTAAAAAACAAAAAATTAAAAGTAACTCTAAAAAAACCAATTACAGGGGTTTCTGAAGGTCAGGCAATTGTTCTTTACCAAGATAAAAAATGTCTAGGCGGCGGAATTATAGCATTTGGCTAAAATCTATTGTACTTAATATTAGAAGCAATATGTTTCCTTATTTTATTCTTAATCTTGCTGCGGCCCAATCCATCTGCAAAAACATATCCTATTTCATAAATTCCATTTCCAGATGACATATCAACTCTTATCCTAAAATGGTAGTTAGCAACAATTCTATCATTCTGATCTCTTGAGGTATTTACAACAATATCATAAATCTTTCTTTCATGGACATTAGTAGAAAAAACAAAACTACCATTCAAAGATTTTACCATAAAAGTATCAAGACTGATTGTTTAAAAAAACTTGTATGCCAGAAAATCAATAACCTTTTTATAATCCTATTTCTTCAATAATTCATGGATTTTCAAAAAGTTCTTAAAGAGAGGCATTCTGTCAGAAAGTTCAAAAGCACAGAACCAGACTGGCGAGACATCATAGAAGCTGTTGATTCTGCAAGATTTTCTCCAATGGCTGGAAATATTTTCACATTAAAAGCAATAATTGTCAGAGATCCTGAAAAAATAGAGATAATCTCAAGAGCAACCCAGCAGAATTTTGTAGGCCAAGTAAAGTGCATTGTTGTGTTCTGCTCAAAGCCAGAAAGAACAAAAAAAACTTACAAAGACGGCGAGAAATATGTGAAACAACAGACAGGAGCAGCAATGCAAAACTTCTGGTTAAGCTTGACTGAAAAAGGCCTTTCAACATGCTGGATAGGATATTTTGTAGAAAGCCAGATAAAAAGAGCATTAAAGATTCCAGAAGATCTCGAAGTGGAGGCAATTTTTCCGATTGGGTATGAAGTAAAAAAACCAGAAAAAAAGGAAAAAATACTTTTAGATAATATTCTCTACTTTGACGTGTATGGAAATAAAAAAATGATAAAGCCGGAAAAATTAAACGCATAAAATGGAAGAAGAATTCAGTTTTAGAAAAGAAGACTTTGAAGCAAAGAAGCTTCCTCAGCCGCAAATTGCAGAAAGAAAACCAGTAGAAGATACAAATGTCCTTCCAAATCAAAAAAATATATTTATCCTTATTTTGCTGTCAATAATAACAATTGGGATATATCCAGCTATATGGTACATAAAGAGAGCTCCAGAATTTCATAATCTTGGCACGCAGACAAAGTTATCCAAAACACTTCCGACAATTTATTTGACATTAGCCATTCTTTTAATTGTCTTGGCAATATTTTTTCCATTCACAATTTCAGGCGCAGACCTCAGTAATTTTTACACTGGAATATCTCCAATACAGACAACAATTATAATAGGATTTATAGGAATCCTGGCTGCAGCAAAAATAGTTGGCCTAATCCTTGCATTTATATCAAGAGTAATCATGAACCAGGCTTTAAGCGAGAAATACAGCAAGGCAAACGTTTCAGCCTTATTCACATTCTTGTTTGGATTCTTGTACATTCAGTATGAAATAAACAGAATAATCAAAGATGAAGAGGAAAAACCAAAGAAAGGTCCATGGGCAGTTTTGATAATAATCATTTTAGCGGTTCTCGCACAGATAATTCTAACGTTGATTGGGAAGTAGGTGAAAAAATATTAATCACAACTATGTAAAGAATCGAAGGTTACATCTCCCAAGATTAAAATCTTGGTCTCAAAAGAGTGTCAGAATATCCTCCTTTACTATAAATTTCTATTTCCCTTCTGCTAATTTCTTGATTGTATAACAAATAAGTCCCTCTTAATGGTTGAAGAAAATTATGATCAACAACTCTTGGCTCTTGAATAACTAAAGAGATCATATCACCAATTAACTCCCCTAAATTCTTTGTCTGCAAATCTTCCCGAGAAACTTTTGTAAAATCTACCATAACAAGAGCAACAATTATCAATTAATAAAGATTATTGTAATAAAAAAAAGAAAAAAACCGGAGAAAATCTCCGGATTAAATTTGAAATTATCTCCAGACTTCTATTCCCAAATCAGACATTTCTCTTGAAGCGGGAATTCTGTGATCGTCATTGCTTCTTCCAAGAACATATGGAGACTTAACTCCAGTCATTATTGTTATAACTCTGACTTTTCCTACAAAGTCTTTGCTGATTCTAGCTCCAATAATAACCTGTGCATCAGGGCTCAAATTGTCTGAAACAGTTCTTCCTATAGTATCGAACTCTTCCAGTTTCAAGTCAGGACCGCAAGTAATGTGTATCAAAGCTCCAGTAGCACCTTGATAATCCACGTCAAGTAGAGGATGTGTAAGTGCTTGCTTTACAGCTTCGTTAACTCTGTCTTGCGTATCTGCCTCTCCAATGCCTATAACAGCTACTCCTCCGTCCTTCATAATAGAGGAAACATCAGCATAGTCCAAGTTAATCAAACTTGGCAAGGTAATGGTTTCAACAATACCCTTAACCATTGTAGAAACAAGTTCGTTTGCTACAGCAAAAGCCTGCTCAATTGGCAATTGTCCAGCAATGTCTACAAGTCTGTTGTTGTCAAGCACGATGCATGTGTTGGTTACTTCTCTTAGCTCTTGAAGCCCAAATTCAGCTTTGTCAACTCTTGCTTTTTCAGCCTCAAAAGGCATTGTAACAACACCAATAACAATAGCGCCGTTCTCCTTAGCAAGTTGTGCAATAACAGGGGCAGCTCCTGTGCCTGTTCCTCCGCCTTCACCACAAATGACAAAAACCATGTCTGCGCCTGAAACAGCTCTCTTTATATCAACAATTGCCTCTTTTGCAGCTTCTCTTCCTCTTTGAGGCAAGCCTCCGCATCCAAGTCCTCTGGTAAGCTCTTTACCAATAAGGATCTTTTCGTCAGCTTTTGTGACAGAAAGGTGCAAAGCGTCAGTATTTGTGGCAAAAATGTTAGCTCCGTTAATGCCTTTGTTAAAAAGCCATGTAACTGCATTGCAGCCCATTCCTCCAACACCAATAACTTTTATGTTAGCTTTTCCAGCTCTCAATTCATCAAAATTGATGCTATGTGTGCTCGACTTTTCGACTGCTTCTTTTGCAAAATCTAATACCATCTTTTGTTTTCTTTAACCTCCTTACATTTGTATTGGTCAAACTTTTCGTGAGAAAAGTTTATATAGTTGAAACACTTCCAACTAATTAAGAACAAGGAAAAATCCTGTGCATGCAAAGGATATTAATTGACGGTCATCAATTAATATAATGAGAAAATTATTATCTTATTCTATTTAAACTTTTTTATTCTTCAAAAGATGCTTCTGAGTTGACTTAAAATCACTAAATTGCTTTCAATTTAACAATAGTCTCACTTTTAACCCTTCTTTTGTAAGTCTGGGAAACAAATAATCAAAAAAAGATTGCTTTCCCTTGCCATAAATGAGAACTATCCTCTCTGAACAACTAACTTTTCCCACCAAAGTAGACTTTGACCATTTAACTCTGTCATCAGAGTATAATTCAAAAGTTGCACTCTGAGAATTAACCTTGATTAAAAAATAAGAATTTGGTTTTTGTAAGACATTGGCATTGTAATCCTCTATAGCATCATAAATAAGTCTGTATTCTTTTCCCATATAATTTAATAATTAATACAATTTATAAAAATTTATATGAATTCCAGCAGTCTTTCCTTGAATTTCCCAAGATCTTTTTTCATAATTAAAGCCGCTGAAGCTTTCTTATGACCCCCTGCAGTCGCCTCATTAAATCCTTCAATAGATTTTCTAAGAACATAATTCAAATCAACTCTGCCTGATTGGCATCTAGCACTAACTTTTATATTTTTTCTATCATCTGAAGCTAAAAAATAAACTTTGTCGTAATCTTCTTTAGACATAAGGGTCACAATAATAGAAGTCAAACCAAAACTAGAATTAAAATAAGCAAAATAAACTCCTTTCTCTTCATTAAATTCTGCTTCTTCTTTATATTTTTCAATGCATCTTTCCAACTCTCTTTGAACCATCTCTGCTCCTTTAGTAAGTTCATTAAAATTTTTTTCTTTAATAAAATCATAAACTTTTTTCAAATTAGATTTAAAATAAACTATCGCATTGGATATTTTAATCATTAATCTTCCTATTTCGGAACTTTCAATATTATCTTTGTCAAAATCAAGATATCTTTCCAAAATGAATTTCAAATTCTCTTCTGAGTTAAAAGACCAGTCTGCAATCATAGCAGAACAAACAAGCCAGTCTAATTCTGATAAATCAAAAAATTCCCTCCCCAGAATATAAATAGTAAATGCAGAGCAATCGGAAGAACCAGTCTTAATAATGTTATCTTTGTTCTTCAATTCGTAAGAAACTGGATGATGATCTATAAGAAAAACATCAAAATCTTCTCTAAGCCTTTCAAAACCGTCTATATCAGACTCGTCTGCATTCATATCTGTCAAAAATACTTTAGTAATTCCCTCCTCCTTCATTTTATCAATTTCCGAGTCAAACATTCCTTTAGAATAATTAATAAAATTAAAATAATCAACAGAAAGATTCATTCTTTTCAAAATTTCTTCCAGGACAATTGGAGATATAACCCCATCAACATCATTATGGCTTATAATTGCAACTTTGTCGTCTTTTTTAATAGATTTCACAAAATCATAAAATATTTTTTCGTTTCCGATAACGTATTTCATCTTATTCCTTCTCCAAAATAACAGCATCAATTCCCTCCTCCTTACAGAGCTCAACAAACTCTTTTGCGTCTTCTTCGCTTCCAACTATAGAGCCCCAGTGCATTGGAATTGCCAGGCTAGGCTTAATCACCTTAGCAGCTTCAAAGGCTTCTTCAGCGTTCATAGTATATCTTCCTCCAACAGGGAGCAAAGCAATAAATTTCTTTCCATGCTGTTTATATCCTGTAAGCTTCTGCATTTCAGGAATAAAATCACAGTCTCCAGAATGATAAATAACAACACCATTCATTTTAATCAAATAGCCAACCCAAGATTCCTCTTTTGGATGAAAACTCTTGTCAATATTATATGAAGAAAAAGTCTCAATCTTTATGTCGCCAATATCAATTTCCTGGCCAGGCTCCACAACTTCAATTTGAATAGGAATGGTAAATCTTGCAACTTTGCTCTGTGCGTCAGCCGTCACAAAAATTTTGGTTCCTTCCTTAACAATTTTCTGAATGTCTGCATAGCTGCAATGGTCATAATGTCCGTGAGTTATCAGTATTATATCTGCCTTATTTTCCTGCTCCTTGATATTATAAGGGTCAATATAAATCGTTTTAGAGTTCTTAACAAGAAAACCAGAATGTCCAAGCCATTTTATCTCAATTTCATCAATATCCATAAAAAAAGAAATCAAAATCTGTTTTTAAGGCTTTTCACAAAGCTCAATTTCAAACAATTTCGTCCCGTACTCAACAGGGTGGCCATTTTTAACACGAACCTTTCTTATAATCCCTGGCTTGTCAATTTTCACCTCATTATATTGCTTTAAACAGTAGATATAGCCCAAAATCTGTCCTTTATCATAACGTGTTTTTTTTCTAACTAATGACCTGCCTTCCATAACTGGTTTACCTGCCTCAGGTTTGTCCCAATAAAATAGTCCAACAAATGATGATTCAACAAAATAATAATTTTCAAGCTTTGGCTTTTTTTCAATAAAAACAGGGTTTAAATTCTCCATTTGTTCAGGAAATTTAATCCCTTGTCTTCCAACAATTTCAAAACCAGAAATCCTTGTGCTAACGGATAATCTTTTAATATCAGACTCCTCAACAAGTTTCACAAGATTCTTTATTGTCTTGAATCTCATAAAAAATCCAGAAATCCCAGCTTTTTAAGGAATATTGTGATTTGGATATACGCAAAACACTCCATATTTCACAACAAAGGTTATAAATAGATGAATGCCATCAAAATATCATGGCAGAAGAAATGGGCAACTCTAATTACCTTAGAGCATTGAAAGACAGGAATTTGAAGCCTGTGGAAATGAAAGTTTCAAACAACAGGCAGGCAGTCCTTGACCAAAAGAACAAATGCATAAAGTGCAACAAGGTTCTGAAGCCTTACTTGTACAATTTTGTGGCAAACCCCGCAACAAAAAAGGTCGAAGTTGTCTGTGCTGACTGCACTATTCAGATAAAGCATAGGTGATTAAGGCAAAGGGCTAAAGCATAACAGCACTATCTACATTCTTGAAATGTTCATCCCCCGTCAAAATTTTGGCATCATTCATTATTGCAGTATGGATTATTATAATGTCTGTAATTCCAATGCCTTTAACTTGTTGTTTAATATCATTGTAAGATTTCCCGAATGTAAAAATGAATTTTTCATTAAACCCAACAATAGTAGAATTAGCTTTTATAAAACTTAAATATTTGCTAAAATCCCATCCCTCTTTGCTTGATTTATAGCTTAATTCTAAAAGAACAATTGTAGGGGTAATAATTTTTTCTTCTTCAAGATATGTTTTAACAGTATTCCCTTTTTTTGTGGCGTTAAAATATTCTATCCATGCATAAGTGTCAAAAACTATCGCCACCTTTTGTCATCCCCCATAATTTCTTCCCTCTCTTTTCTAGTAAAGCTTTTTGTTTTTCCCTTCAAAGCTCCAAACATAGATTTAGGAATCTTTTCTTTGTGCATGATTAGCTCTGCTATCAATTTGTCAAAAGACTCTGCTTTTTCTTTCTCTTTAAGCTCCCTAATCATCTCAAAAGTTCTTTCCTTTAATGCTATTGTCTTCATATAAATTATAATTTATAATTTATATATAAATGTTTCTGTTCTAATCAGATAAAGCATAGATGATTTTTTTAATCAGATATTTACAACTATATGCTCTCCGTTAAATCCCATATTGTAAACCTGTGTTTTTCCGATTTTCACTCTTCCTCTGCCTTCATGTATATGACCGCAAAAAACATATTTTGGTTGATATTTTTTTATATATTCTAAAATTACCTTACTGCCTGCATGTTTTCCTTGCCAGCTTTTTGGAGCGCCAAATTTTCCGCTAACCTTATCTAAATAACCATAAGGAGGCTGATGACAAACTAAAATATCAAGATTGCCAAATCTTTTCAGAACGTCCCTTGCTTTATCTGTAGCCATTTTAGCCTTCTTCAATCTCTTTTTATAATCAGATGGCTTAAAATCCTGAACCCAATTTGTATCAACAAAATATTCTAAAAACCCAATCCTTAATCCATCAATTATTCTCACCCTATTTTTTACCAGATTAACATTTTTCATAGAATCAACTTTTTCCCTTGTTGAAGCAAGTTTTATTCCATATTTTTTATAATCTTTTTTAACATCTGAAAGTGTAGGAATTCCAACATTTCCCTGTAAAGAATAAACTGGTGCGTATCTTGATAAATATTTTAATATCTCAATCGTAGAATTATGAATTTGTTGATGAACCTGTTTTGCAAATTTTCCATCATATTCTAATTCATCTAATCCTTTTTGTTTTCTTTCAATATTTTCAAAATATCTTTTTCTTGCCAAATCAGCTTTTCCAATATCCCCAGTTAATAGAATTAAATCAACACCTTTCACAGGAGCTTTTCTAACATTTTCAATTGCCCCATGTGGATCGCCAATGACTAGAATTTTCATAAAAATCTAATCCAAAAAGAATATAAAAAGATATCTCTTAGCAGAATTATGAAGAAGCTCACAATAATTTATGGAGGAAGTGTGGGTTTATACCAAGGATACTTTAGAGTTTTTAATGAAATAGAAAAAAGTTTGGGTTGCATTATAAAAAGAGTGTCTTATTTTAAATTTATAACAAAAATAAATAACACAAAAGTGGAATTTTTATTTTCAGACATGCCAACAAAAGGCAAAAATTACTATCTAAATAAAAAATATCTTGCTACAAGATGGAAAGAGCTCATTCCTCCACCAGCAGATGAGGTAGCAACAAGAATAAAAAACACAGATGCAGTTTTATTTTTAGGACTCTGTGGAGGATTTCACGGCAAAAAAGGAGATATTCATACTCCTGAAGAATTCAATGAATTATTATTTAAAAAAACAAGAATATCTCATAAAAAAGATTTCAAAATAAACCCCAAAACAAAAATTAAATTGCAAAACTTCTTGCTTAGCAAAATAAAAGCAAAAAAATCAAGGGTTGTAACTTCAAACATGGCTCTAACTCCAGATAATGCAGTAAACAAAGATGAAGAAATCATAATTAAATTAGCACAGATACTGAGAGACCATACTGAGGTAGTTGAAATGGAAACATATCCTATTGTAAAAATACTTGGGCATAAATTTCCTTTAGGAATAATGCTTATGACTTCAGACTTAGTTCATGTAAAAAAACATATGATGAGACATGGAAAATTTACCCCTCACAAAAATATATTCAATAAAAATTGCATCAGAGCAATAAAAATAGCCTTAGAAATATAACTTTACGGCTTCATTCGTGTCATCGTCCTGGGAAATGCAATAGCATCTTTAACTGTGTCTAAACCGCAAATCCATTTTATCAGCCTCTCTGGACCTAAGCCAAAACCAGCATGAGGAACAACACCATAAGAATGAATATCAAAATAATAGCTATAATCTTCCAATTTTTCTCCTTTAGCTTTCAAGGCTTTCTTCAATTCTTCAATATCAGTATCTCTCTGACTTCCACCAATTAACTCACCATTTCCTTCAGGTCCCAACATATCAAAGCATAAAGCCACTTTTGGATTTTTAGGATCCTTGGGTTTGTAAAAAGCCATTGCTTCTTTAGGGTAGTGTGTGACAAAAATCGGCGTATCGCGCTCTTCCATAAGCTTTTCTTCCTCAATAGTTCTCAAATCTTTCCCCCAAGGAACACTAATTTTCTTTTTCTTTAATTCTTTCAAAGCCTCATCATAAGTTATTCTAGGAAATTTCTTTTTCAAACTAGGTTCAAGCTTTTTAATATCTCTCTCTAAAATTTCCAACTCTTTCTTATTTTTTTCCATAACTTTTTTTATAATATACTTAGTCATATTTTCAGCATAATCCATTATATCATCAAGATTTGCCCAGGCGACTTCCATTTCAGCCATCCAGAACTCTGTCAAATGCCTAGAAGTTTTTGATTTTTCAGCTCTGAATGTTGGACCTATTCCATATATTTTTTCAAGACCATAAATTGCAGCTTCAGCATATAACTGCCATGTCTGGCAAAGATGCATTTTCTTTCCAAAATAATTCAATTCAAACATTGTAGGTCCGTCTTCAGCTCCTCCTGGAATTATTATAGGGCTTTGAAACTCATAAAAACCTTTTTCTCTAAAATAATCCCTGAAAGACTGCATAACAGTGCTTCTTATTTTAAGAATTGCAGTCATCTTCCTGCTTCTTATCCACAAATGCCTTCTGTCTCCCAAAAGCTCTTCATTCAAATCTTTGTTTATGGGAAATGAATCACTTAATCCAACAATATTTATCTTCTCAACAGAAATTTCATAGCCAGTTGGAGCTCTTTTGTCTTCTTTTATAGTCCCTTCAATTTCAAGAGAAGCTTCAACCTGCAATTTGTCTATCTCCTGCCATTGCTTTTCAAAATTCTCTTTTTTCAAAACACACTGAATTATATCTGAAGAATCCCTGAGAACAATGAACTTCAAAGCGTTCGAACCTCTTTCCCTGTACACCCATCCCCGCACAGCTACTTTCCCGCTTTTTTTATGCATGGCTTCTGAAATTGATATAAATTTTGTTGTCATGACTAGAGAAAAGAAAAGGGATTTATTAAATTAGTGGTTAGTCTAAATTCCCAAGTTAACATAAATTCTTAAATAACTAAAAATAATAAAAGGGAATGAAAAAAAGGATAACTAGTTCTGATAAGAAAATATCCAAAAAAATAAGAGATGATTTCAAAGATATATTAAAATTAAGCGAGATATCTCTAAAAAAACTATGGGATAACGAAGAAGACGAAATATGGAATAATATTTAAACAATACTAAACCAACCACTAAATTTCTTTAAGGCGTCAATCTCCCAGGATCTCTCGGAAACAAAACAGCCTCTCTTATGTTTTCCACTCCAAGAAGCATCATTGTTATTCTTTCTACTCCCAAAGCAAATCCTCCGTGAGTTGGAGCTCCGTACTTAAAGAATTTAGTGAACCACTCAACAGACTTTAAAGGCACTTTTTTCTCTTCAACATTTTTAATGAGTTTAGCGTAGCGATTTTCCCTCTGTCCACCAGAAGACATCTCCATTCCTTTATAATAAAGATCAGTGCTTCTTGCATATTCGCTTTTTTCATCACAATAAACATAAAATGGTTTTTCCTTAAACGGGAACTTATTTACAAAATAGAACTCTGTTCCAGGATGCTTTTTTTGCACATATCCCCAAAACAATTTTTCAGCTTCTGAGTCTAAATCTTCTCCTTCTTTAATTTTCTTTCCTAACTTTTTCAAAATATCATAAATTTCTGGGAAATTAAATTCAAGAAATGGTGCTTTAGGAGTTTTCAACTCAATTCCAAAAATCTCCAATTCTTTCCTACACTCTTTATTTACCTTTTCAAAAGCAGAAATAATAACCTGCTCTTCAACTCTCATAACATCTCTTTCAGATTCTATAAAAGCCATTTCAACAGCGCAAGTCCTATGCTCGCATAAATGCTTTATTGTATTGCTATTCTCAGCCCTCCAGCTAGGCCCAATATCATAAATCTTTTCTATGCCTCCTAAGATAGTCAGCTGCCTGTGAAGCTGAGGATCCTGTCTCAAATAAGCTTTAGTATTGAAATATTTTACTTCAAATGCTTCACTGCCTGATTCTGAAGCAACCCCCATCAGGCATGGCGTAAAAACCTGCAAAAATCCATTATGATTAAGATATTCTTGCATACCTTCAACTATTTTAGCCTGAACTTTGAATATAGCTCTTGACCGAGGTATTCTCAAGCTTAAAGATCTCCAATCCAATCTATTAGACAACTCAGAGCTGACAGCTTTTTCATTAACCTGAATAGGCAGTTTATCTGCCTTGCTCAAAATATTAATTTCAGAAACATCAATCTCAACATCATCTATAACACCTTCAGCCTTAACTTTGGCAGGTTTTGCTTTTCCCCTTATTTCAACAACACTTTCCAAAGTCGTATTAGAAACATCTTTATCCTTAACAACACACTGAACAATCCCAGAACTGTCTCTCAGCAGAATAAAAGCCATCTTACTAAGAACTCTTAATTCATGAACCCATCCTTTGATTAAAACATCATTCCCTGCCTTTATTTCTGAAACATATGAGCGTTGCATGAAAACACTAAAGAACAACATTTTTTAAATATATTTGCTTAGGAAAAACTAGGAAAAGAAAGAAAATAAAGCAAAAAAATTAATCAAGTAAAATCAGTCTAAAAAAAACTTATATCCATTAGCTATAATCTTATTCTTTGATTTTATAGCGTTAAAAGCTTCCAATTGCTTTTCATTAAGCTCTTGGTTATATTTTGCCTCAATTAAGCTATCTTTTGTAATAAAATCTATCTCTATTGAATTTTCCAGATAATAATTTGGATTTTTACTTTTAATTTTTAAGAATACGAGGTTTTCATAACTTGCTCCCAAATCCTTAAATTCAGTTATAATATTTTTTATACCAACGTCACCAATATAGATTTTTTTGGGGGATGTTACTTTCTCATTTGCAGATTTAGAATATCTATCAACCACATAAAATAAATATGCTTTTTCAAAATAACCAACATATCTCTTAACACTATCTACTGAAATCTTTAATAATTCTGCAAGTTTATTATAGCTCATTGGCTTTCCAACTCTTTGGCATAACAGCACAAATAATTCTTTTACAGCTTTTTCTCCAGATATTTTATGATATGCAATTATATCTTTGTAGACAATGCTCTCAACTAATTCGTTTAAATAAGCCCTATCTTCTGTCAAGACATAATGGGGAATTCCACCAATTTTCAAATAATCTTTGAAATAGCTTTCTAGTTTTGATTTATCTGCTTTGCCTATCTTTGCCCCCTTAAATTTTAAAAATTCCTGGAAAGTCAAGGGCATTACCTCGATTGTTTTTGTTCTGCCGGTAAGACTGGCTTTTTTGTCCCTCATGAAGGTAGCAATTGATGAAGAACAGATAACCTTTATATTTTCGTTGTCATATAAACTCTTTAATTCTTGTTCAAAATTACCCCTAGAGGTGACTTCATCTAAAAACAAATAAAAAAAATCTAAAACAGACTTCTTATGAATTTTCCTGTATTCTTCAACTAATTGATGAATTGAATACTCTAATAAATTAAAAGAGTCTAGCCTTATAAAGAGAACATCTTCAGGTTTTGTGTTGGTTAATAGTCGCCTTATTATTTGCATTAAAATAGTAGTTTTTCCAATTCTTCTTAATCCTGTTAAAAATATAATCTCTTTACTTTTCATATTCCTGAATATCTCATTCAAATAAATATCCCTAGATATGCTTTTTTCTTCAAATTTTCCTTCCCACCAGGGATTTTGCTTGTAAAACTCAGACTCAACATCCATGAATATTACATAATTTCAGAGTTTATAAACTTTACTATCATATCGTATAGTTTAACCTATTTCTTTAAGATGATATAGTATAGTTAATCATCCCTTAAGTAAAACATCATTCCCTGCCTTTATTTCTGAAACGTATGAGCGTTGCATAATAGAGATAGAAAAATAACATTTATTAAATTATCTAACTGCCATTACTATCATCAATCAAAACAGCAGCTGAAAGAACAGTTGTCCAAACCCCAGATTTTCCTTCTGCAGACTGAGTAACATTTTTTGTTTTGAAAATTTTTCCTGACGCTTTGTATTCTTGCTCTCTTTCATCCCAGCTTTTTTCAGGATCAAACTCAAGACCTAGAGTTGTAGCCAACATGCTTGCAGCCAAGTCTTCTGCATAATCTCCTGCTATTTTTTCTGTTTCACCATAGCCATGATGCTCAGAAAGATATCCATATTGTTCTCCTTCTTTTGGAATGGCAACTCCTATAGAAGAAACTATCAATCTATTGTGTTCGTTTGTTTCAGACCTTGCCATAACGCAGAAAACAATCTCACCAGGTTGTACAAGCTTCAGTCCCTCTTCCTTTGAAATATTTTTGCATCCTGCAGGATAAATAGAAGAAACATAAACAAGATTGTACTTTTCAATTCCAGCATCTCTCAGGGCAGCTTCAAAACTTGCAAGCCTCTCTCTATGCCTTCCTACCCCCTTGACAAAAAATATTTTTTTCGGAACCATCTCAAAAAACAAATAATGAATAACTTATTGAAAAAGAGTTTTTAAAGTTTGTTACTTCACAGAATTCCAAACTTCGTTAAAATATTTTCTCATTCCATCTGCAATACTTTGGGAATGTATAAGAATTCCCACAACAGAAGGCTTCCATGAAACAATAAAAACCATATCTTTTACAATATCAATATTTCCAGGAATAGGATAATTTACAAACTTTATCTTAACAAAATTAACATTCTTCGATTTCTTTGCAAACCAAGACTTTTCATAATATTTATTCGCAATGCCATTCATATTAACTTTTCTTGTAATATTCCAGATGCTTCTATAAAAATTATCTGATTGATCAGCATAAGCATTATCATGCAGATAAAAAAATAAAGCTTCGTCTTTTCTTGTTAATCCTTTAAGCATTTTTTCATAAGCGCTTCTTAATCCTTTTAACCCCACAAAAACCTCTGCTTCTTGTTTATCACCTTTTTCTCTTAATCTTTCCAAATCAGGCAAAATCCTCTTTAAAGACGCTCTATGCTCAAAAATTTCTTTTTCCTTCATATCCAAATATTCCAAAATATTTGATGTAGAAGCTGCTTGAAAGTGCTTGGTTTTTTCCTTAATAATAAAGCTAACCAAACCTTTCTCAATTAATCTATTAAGAATTTCATAAATATTCGAGTAAGCAACCTTAGATCTTTTTACAATAGGTCCAACTGTAGAGCTTCCTAATTCAATCAACGCAAGATAAACTTTTGTTTCTCCATCAGTTAATCCTACTTTAACCAATTCATGATAATTTTTATCCATAAAAACAACAGAAATCCATAATATAAAAACCTATTGTTATACACCCTGTACAAGGGTGATAAGTTTTATAAAATCTATGACAACCACAATCACATGAAAACATTGTATTCTGAATTTAAAGATCTTGAAGAAAGATTAAACATAGATAATGAGCAAATGCAAAGACTTAATTCAAGAAGTTACAAGATTGAAACAAGAATAACTTCTACCAAAGAAGAAATCAAAAAGATAACAAGTGAGTATGAAAATAATATCTATTTAAGAAGAATTCTTGGAGGAGAAAACCCAGAAAAGATATTTGATGAAGTGACAAGTAAAGCAAAATTTAAACTTAAATTTCCATGGAATAAAGAAGAAAGAAAAAAGTACAACAATGAAGTTGAAAAATTAGAGGAAATTACATCATCTTATTGGTTAAAAATAAATTCTATTCTCTCATTAAACGAACCAGAGGCTTGGCCAATATATGAGTTTTCAGGAGGGTATTTCATTGGAAAAGCTCTTGACATGATATTCGTAACAAACCAAAATCCTAATGTATCTTTTTTACCATGGACACTTGGTTTTGGCATCGTCTGTGGAACTCTTACATACTTACAAATGCCAAAATTAAGGAAACGTATAAAAAATAATAGAAATTCATTTACAAAAAATGCAAAGCATATAATCGAATTTATAGAAAAAAATAAACAACATAGAATATGAATTAGAAAAAGCAGTTAAATTTTATGAAGAAGAAAAACTAAGATGATCGGAGGACTAGCTAGAATTGAAAGAATTTTGTATTGTAGCCACATTCTAGAAAGAATAAAAAAATATGAAGATCTATCAAAAAATGACTTAGAGGAAATAATCAATCAGTATGAATCAAAAAGTTTTGTAAAAAGATTTTTTGCTTATGCATTTCATAATGATGTAGATTACATTGCTGCAAAAGCTGTGAGAAATATGAGGGCTTTAGGTTTAGAAGACCTCAAGTTAGAAAAGACTACTGTCTTTGGTTTATACGAAGAATTGAATAGACTAGAAGAACGAGCCAAACTTATTTCATCAGCTTCTTAATCGACTCTAAAATCTCTTTTCCGCAAGAATCCCAAAATTCAATAAGTTCTTTAGCTTGAGAAAAAGATACAAACATTCCTCTATAATTAGCATCGTGGCGTATTTTTTTAAATCTATCAAGATAATTAAGTTTTACTTTATTTTTAACATTAAATTCTTTTAGAATGTCTAAAGCCAGGCCATGACTGCCTAATCCGTAGGGCTCGTAACCATTAAGCCACCATTTTGCTTCTCCTAATTGCCTTATTGCCTCATAAAGCTCTCTAAAAATTGTTGTTGCGGTTTCATCATTCAAAGAAATATTTTTTACTACCTTTACTGTAACTTCTGCAGATTTTAAGAGAGATTTAACTCTCTCAAAGTCAATTTCTCTCCTTCTTAAAGAATTCTTGCTGATTAATTCTTCGATTTTATTTTTTTCCATGATTAACCTCCAAAAATCCAAATAAAACAACACCATTGATTATATTGTTAAAAACGCCTTCATCGACATTACTTTGATTAAACAGGTGGAGTTGTATATTTCTTCTGATTATTTTTTCAAACTCTAAAAGTTCTCTCAAGCCAGTAACTTTATAACCTTCAGAATTTTCATTTTCTATAGCTATATCTATATCTGAACTGGCAATGTCTTCGCCCTTCCCAAAACTCCCAAAAAGAACAATACATTTTGGATTTTTGAAATAATCTATTAGGAATTCAACTAAACCACTCTTATAAACAAAATTTAAATTGTATATTATTTTACTTTTCTTAAAATCCCAATTGTCCCTATTAGCCATAATTCTCCAAATCTTACTAAGCCTGGTTACTGAAATAAACTCCCACTTCTCCAATTCCAACAATATTTTTCCTATATTAGCTTTTGCAACACTAGCCTCTTTTGCTAAATCAGAAAGGCTAAATTCTTTATCAGGAAATCTAAACAAAACTTCTAAAACCTTCTGCCTAGCAGTTTCTTCATATAACCTAAGGTATTTTTTATGAACAATCGGTTTCTTCATATAACATATGTTATAAAATAAAACTATATAAATCTTTTGGAGCCAAAAAAATTGGGGGTTTTATGCAACACTTTTTGCACAGCAAAAAGTAATATGCCAAAATATTTAAATTATTTGGCATTAAAGATTAAATCTTCTCACTTCATCAGCTTCCTGATTATTTCAACAGCCTCGCTCCCTGAAATCTTTCCTCTGATTTGGCCACGCTTGGACGAAGCTGCAGAAAAATTAGTGCATAAGTTTCTTTATTATTTCGCTCGCTTCTTTTCCACTAATTTTTCCTCTAAGCTCCCTCATAACCAACCCCATATAAGCATTCTCTGAAAGTCCTGGCTTGCTTTTCATAATTTTAAGGACAGCTTCTTCCAAATCATTCACGCTAAGCTTGTCAAGTTTCGCAGCTTCGGAAAAACTCTTTCCATCAACAAGCCTCTCAAAAATATGCTTCACATCTTCTTCTTTGAGTTTTCCCTGGGCAACTTTATTAAAAACTTCAAAATAATGCTCATCGAGTATTTCTAAAACCCTTTCAAATGCAATCCCTTTTTTCGCGGCAATCTCTTTTGGAAAAACCAAAACAGCCTTTGCAACAAAATTTGGCTTTGGAACAATATAATAAAGTTCTTTGTACTTTTCAATCTCATTAGATTTCAAAAGAATAGAAATATATTCCTGGCTAAGCCCCTGATTTCTTAATTCTTCTTCAATTTCTTCTCTTAGCCTAGGCAAGTTTTTCTTAGCGCTATTAATAAAATCCAATGGAATTTTCAGCAAAGGAAGATCAGTTTCAGGATACATTCTGTCTGCACCAGGCATCGGCCTCATAAACTCAGAACTTCCATTAGGCAAAACATTTCTGACTTCAGAAGAATTTTTTTTTCCAGCGCCAACATAAGCCAGCTGCCTTCTTACTTCTTCTTCAATACTCTTCAACATTATTTTAGGATCTTGAAAGCCTTTAAGCTCAACTCTATTGCTTCCTTTTATAGAAATATTAATGTCCTGTCTAATAGTTCCAATTCCTCTTTTTACTTTGCACGCTCTAAGTATCTCTCCAATTTTCAAAGCAGTTTCTTTTGCGTGTTCTGCATTTTTCAAATCAGGCTCTGTGGCAATTTCAATTAAAGGAATTCCAAGCCTGTCAAGCCTGTAAACAGCGCTTTTTTCATCTTTCAAAACAAGTCTGGCAGAATCTTCTTCAAGAAAAATTCCTAAAATTCGAACATTTCCATAAGAAGTCTCAATAAAACCATCCCTGGCAATCATCACAGTTCTCTGAAAACCTCCAGTATTGCTTCCATCAATAACCGTCTTCCTCATTATCTGTGAAATTGGAATTATCTTGGCATTCATCAAAAGAGAAATATGCAAAGCAGTCATTAACGCATCTTTATTTATTTCATGGGGAGGCTCTTCATCCAGCTCAACCAGGCATGTAGTATCGTAAGCCTGATAAACAAACTCCCTGTCAAGAGCAGCTTCGTGCTCTGCTGCAACATCAATTTCTCCAGATTCGCCCGCAACAGTATGCAATTTTCTCTTAATCTCAAAGCTGGGGGTGTCTCCTCTTAAAATGCTCGGGCAGTTGCAGAACAATTTTTTAGAGTCAAGCTGCTGATGAATTTCCAGTCCAGCCTTAAAACCCATGTCTCCATAATTAATATTCATAAAAGCAAAAAGAAATAAGAGTTTATTAAATTTGCTCAAGAATAAATAAACCTTATTTAAAATTTTGCAAAAAAAATATGTTTTTAAGAAAAAAATTAAAATGTAAAATAATGTCTAAATATAACCTTTAATCAAAATAGAATAATATTAATAATAAAATAAAGTAGAAATTACAGAAAATTGTCCAAATTAATCAAATAAATTTAGCTTTCTTATCATAAATTTTGCAAAAAAATATGTTTAAACGGAAAATTAAATAAAAAAGTGTCTGCTAAATTACCAGTTAAGTAAAAAACCAAAGATTTAATGTAAGATTCTAAAATATAATTGTTAATAATAAAAAGACAGGTAATATTTTTGTAAATCGCATAACTTGCATGCATATTAACCTGAAATTTTGCAAAAAAAATATGGTAAGAAAGATAGATTTCTGAAATTCCGGAAGAAAAAATTTAGAATTCCACATAGAAAACAATCAGAAAAAAAAGAAGACTAAATCAAATCGAAGGCCTCTAACTTTTACATCAAAGGCCTTCATGGCAGAAAGAGCGTAACTCTCAGTACAAGAGAGGAAGGTGCATAACACTCTTGGCCAGAGTGTGTCTGAAAGAAGACTTACTTGCCCTTGACGCTAAGATCTAGGGAAAGGTCTTTTGCAGTCCTTGCTAAAAGGAGACTGATCAAATCCTGAGCACCGTTTGAAGTTCCGGATTTCCCATCACCTCCCATAACAATAGAAGGTACCCAAGCTCCTGTGTACTTCTCAATAGCCTCAGCATACCGGATATTGACGTCTTTGTAAGTCGCGAGCTTCTGAGTAAGAGCGCCATCAGCTTCCATGACTCTGCGCTTGTATTCGGAATCACCATCTGCTCTAAGAATCTGCTCCTTTTTGTATTGTTCGGCAGCAAGAGCCCCAAGTCGAGCAACTTCCAACTTCTGCTCAGCTTCAGTAACCTGCTGGGCCTTTATGACTTCTTGATCCCACTTCGCCTTGGCAGCATCAGCCTTGCCTTGTTCAACAACAGTGATTGTCCTCTGTTCAGCCTTCTTCGCATCGGCAATTGCTGTCTGGACATCCATAGTGATTTGCTGCTGCATCTTTATTTGAGTTTCAACAGCCTCATCATATGGAAGTTTTTCGATGGCAAAGTTAAACGGTCTGATGCCAAAACTAGCTAGAACAGCCTCCTCTTGCCTTTCAGGAATACCCTCTTTCAAAACGATCTCGACAACAGTGATAGTCTTCTCTGCCCCAGTCATCTGATCAATCATTTTTGCTTCTCTCGAGAGAGTCTTGTAGACTCCATGCACAATCTGATCTTCAACATAGCTTAGAAGATAATTACGCTTTTCAGCATAACTTTCTTTTGAAGTCATCAAAGGCCCGGTCATGTATACCGACTTGTCAGTAACAGTCTTAACAAGCTGACTCTGAATCGCTTCCTTTGATCCGTACTTCGTGTGTAGTTTTTTAAGATTATCAACATCATTTGGCATATCATATTGGACACTGCCAAACATGGTGCCATGGCCGCCATCATTGAAGCGCACAGAAATCTCAAACTGGTAAATCGCTCTCTTTGGATAGGTAGTAACTGAACCCCATCCCTGCCACTTAAGCCCAGGTGTGACGTGCCAGTTCAACTCTCCAGACACGGGGGCTTGAATCACGACGATCTCGTTAGCATCGACATTCTGCCAAAGTTTTCCTGCTCCGACTATCAAGAACAAAAAAACAAGGACGGCAATACCAATACCAAGAATCTTCGACAATTGCCTCATGCTAGAACTGCTTTGGATTGACATATAATTCTCCAAAAGTTTAATGTTAACAGTTTAAAGTTTTAAAAAACGAACGTGTAAAAAGGATTAATTGTCCTTTGACAAACCTCCCTTTTTCTTCTCCTGATCAAGCTTGTCTCTTTTTCGAGCAATTTCTTGATCAAGCCGAACCTCATCTCTCTCTTCCTCAATGGAAACAATCTCATGCTCCTTCTTCCTAGCCTTGCGAAAAAAAGGAAAAACAAGAGTGCCCTTCAAAAGAGGAATAATCACTTGAGTGAAAGCTACCAAAATGAGTAGCATCACAACAATAAATTCTAAAATCTGAATGAAACTCATAAAAATCCTTTCGTTAATCTTGCTCTTTGCTTTTTGCTGTATGAAACTGTATTTCATAAGGAGTAGCGAACCTAGCAGAGCTTGCACGCAAACCTTTAGGTTTCCCAAAGACACCCAAAAGAATGACAAATACGCCTTCCTCAGGTTGAAAATTTTCCAGCCATTTCTTTCGATCTACAGTTATTGAATCATCTCTCTTGAACTGCCCCTGATTGTAATAAGGAGAAGTAACAATATAGTTGCTATGATCTCCAATATTTTTAGGAGCGCGAACAATAGCGAAAACCTCTTTTGAAACATGCTCACTCACATAGAACCTCCTTCAAAGTTTATTGTTAATAATTAAAAGTTCATCACTTTCCATATTCCTCCTCACAAGCTGTCAGGTTTGTCTTTAGGTTTGTTAAACAATTCATCCAAGCTCCCGGCAATCTTTCCTATCATCTTCCATCCCTGATTTATCTTCTCGGCAGGAACTTCAAAATTAATAGAATCTTGAACAGAAACAGAATCCCCGGCAGAATTTCTCTTTGATTGCTGCAAAGAAAGTTCCAGCTTTCCCCCTTTAAAATCTGCAGACATTTTATCATAATCGTATTGAGTGGCAAGCCATCCAAAAACAATCAGTATAAAAACAGCTGCAATTGCGATCATTGCATAACTCGAAGTTTTCTGTGCCTTTGCAGATTGGTATGATGAAAGCTTTGTTATAAAAACAATCACCACTAATCCTACTGCAATAATCGCAAACACTATGTCTCTGATTTCCATAAATCCCCCTACAATGCGCTCACAGCTTTGAGAGCATCTTGAAATGTGAAGCCAAAGATAATGTACGCGAAGAAAAATGCAACAATCGCCAAAGCAACAACAAAGGCAAGAACCGTGAAAAGTGCTTTAAGAAAACCAATAAGAGGGCTCCAAAAAAAACCTGTAGTCCCGCAAATCAGTCCTCTGCCAAGATAAGCTGTGAAGTCTTCCGCGAGAAAGACGGTAGAAACAATCTCTCTGTTGGCATAAACATACAAAGCCAATCCTGCAAGGCTTAAAAGGCCAATCCATATATTAAATGACAAGCCTTTCTTTTCTTTCATCGTCGACATAAATTCTCCTTGAAAGATTTCACCAATCCAAAGCCGAAGAAATGCCGACATCCAATGTCTGAGAAACCATCTGAGCAACCGCTATTCGTGACTGTTAGGATCTTTTCTGTGCTTTTTGTGAAGTAAGGAAAAAATCAAACTCAGGGCAATCAGAGCAATAGACACTCTGAGAAAGATAGGTGGAGCAAAAAGTGCACCTAAAAGAAAAAGGATGGCGGCAAATAAAATTGCCAAAACATGAGAATTTTTCATAAAATCTCCTTGAGAAATGGTTTGTGTTTGATTTTTCGAGTTTAGCTCGAAACTGTTGTTTGTTACTTTCTTTTTCTCTTGTCTTTAGCCTCTGATTTCTCAGGAGCCATTGACATTATCTGTTTGCAAAGCCTCCCTCTTTTGATTCTCAAGGCTGTTATAACCGGGTAGAACTTCCGTGTATCGATATGAACTCCTCTCCCAATAAGAATAGCCTTGAGCTCGTAATCTTTCATTCGAGAATTAATCTTCTCTACGAGCTCCTTGAGGATGTATCCATTGAAAGACTTTCCTTTCTTCTCCCTTTTTGAATTTCCGTTTTTTCCATTCTTCATATTCAGAAACTCCATTCTCCTGAAAAAAAGTTCAAATTCAATTGTGAAAATTGTTGTTGTGTTCGACAGGATGAAACGCGTTAAAAATCATCTCCTTCAAAGACATCAAGCTGTGGCTCAACAAGAAGCCAAAAAGGGTTATCGGTTCCATAGAACTGAGCAAAAGATAAAGCTCCCGCCCCAGATTTTGGCTCTTCAATCTCACTAAGACCTTCTTGAATAAGAAAGTCCTTGGATAAATTTTTTGACATGTTTCCTCCAAGACAAAATTAAGCTAAAGGTTAACACTTGTCTCCAGCAAACCAGAGTATGGAGACCATCACGAAAATCAAGATAGAAATCTTAAGCTTCACCTCCTCCCTTATTAGGTTTAACTTAGCACTTGTCCAAAAGCAGAACAAATGCCTTCTCACAACTACAGGAATGTGTCTGGAAACAAATTCCAAAGCCACAAACGTGTAGACAAATCTCAGAACTGCCTCACAAGCTGAAGCAATCCAAAATCTCAAAAAGATCATAACTCCTCCATGAGTTAAGTGATGTGCTTCTTCCTTAGATAGAAAGAATAAACAACAAAAAGTAAAGACAAAGCCTGTTGCAACGCCATGTAGAAATTCCCCTGAATATACATAAGAATGCAATTCGAGGAATTCATAAGCATGAACCAGAGATATCCGGAGGCGTGCTCTTTAGCCAATAGATAAGAGCCAAAAAGAAACCCTGCAACAACTCCCAGCTCAACCACCTGGCTCCATTTAGTAATGCCTCCGAAATCATAGATGCTGAGAGCAATGCCAAAAACAGAGCCTATCATTGCAACATAATAAAACCACTGGGAAATTTTGTTCATTTCCCTTTATAGCTGCAGCAAGTCCCACAATCATTGAGGGAGCACCACACAGCTCAACAGAAGCAACTATCCAAGCTTTGCTGGAAGTCAATATGTAAAGCCAGCCAGGAAGTCCTATAAGATAGACTGACCATGCTGCTATCTTCCACTTCCTTTTTCTCTCTTCATTTCCTTTTCTTTCAGAAATGGAGAAAAAAATCTTGTTCAGAAGATAGAAAACTCCGCCCCAAATTTGAAAAAAAAGATTCATGTTTCACCTCACTGAAAAATTCGGCTTGTCCTTGTTATGTGATCACCACTCTATCAGAATAGCGAACCCGAAAATAATGAAACCAACAGAGAGAGTCCAGAGAAAAAGCATGAGAAGTTGGTGAGGAAACCAGCTAATGTGGGCTGGCACAGTAACCTCGACTCCATTTTTCCCCGCATCAAGAACAACTTCCCTGATTTTCATCAGAGCATTGTCCTTTTCAAGCTGAGAAACTGGAGAAGCGCTGTTTCTCATTCTCTCAAGAATGTCCTGCGTTGTTGAATAAGCCCCTTTAATTTGATTGTACCAAATGCCGATATCAGCATCTGGCTTTTTAAAAAAGAAGGCTGAATTTCCAGAGGTAAGGCCATTGTTTTCCAGGAATCCCAATGCTTTCCCAAGAAACTCGTTTGCCTTCTCGACAGTCGGCGCATCTCCGGCCAACTTAAGGTAGTCCTCACAATTATTAGTGAAGTCGTACCAGAAAGAAATTGTCAGTACACCTGCTAAAATAAATAGCATAGTGCCAAAACCTAAAAAGAAAAATGTCTTCATAAAACCTCCAAGTTTGGTGTTTTAAGATTGTTGTTAAGATTGTTGATTTGTGATTTTCAAAGCAAAAGACAAAGTCTAATGCTCGTTTTGTGTTTTTTGATTTTCTCAAAACGCAGAGAAAAAAGGGCTGCACATCTACTGCTTGCAACATTGGCCAAGTGAAAAAGTTAAAGTAAAACGCAGCCCTTACAATAAGGTTATAAGGTTACAACTTCGCTTTGTTTAATTCTCCTTTCTGAAAGAGGTTTGTATGTGTGTTTTGTGTTCTACTAGTAATAGATAGATTCACAAATTGTTGTTTATTTATTGTTGTTTATTCAAGGGTCCTCCAATGAATAGTGTTTGTTGTCTGTTTATATATGTATGAAATTAAACAGTAATTTCAGGGTTTTCCGGGGTTTTACAGCCAAAATTTAAAGAAATTTTAGCATAGTTGATAATTCAAGAAAAAAGTGCTAACGAAATATCCTCGTGGAGGGTATGCCAGGGTTTTTGTTTTTAGTGATTGTTGATTTGTGTGAATATGAAACTTAATCTACTTTGCCAATGCAATAATTTTTTTCCAGCCTTTGTCATTTTTCTTTTCTTCTATGATTATAATCTTTCTCTCAAGCAATTCATTCTTAATCTTGTTTCCTTTCCTTGAAGACAATCCAAGCTCTTTGTACAGCTCAACCGTGCCAAAATCCTTTCCAGGATTAGCGCTCAGAAAAGAGATTACTCTTTCCTCGTCAGACGCTGAACTGCCAGTTATTCTAGAATGATTTTCTTTATAAATCTTTCGACTCTTTATAGGGGTAACAATTTGAGAATATGCTTTCTCTTCCTTTTTATTGCTTGGAAAAAGATTAGCAAGCTTGCTCGACAGATAATGATTTACAGCAACAAAAACATCTTCAGCTTTATAATTGCCTTCCTGTTTGTAGAACAAAAGAGTATTTTCAAGTTCCTTTAAACTGTCGCCTAGCTTAACTCTTCCTTTTATATAATCAAATAAAACCTCTTGTCTAGGAGTCAAAGAAATACCGTAAGCCATCTTTTTAAGTTCATAAAAAACATCATCTTCTTTATTTTCAAAAATTTTATTAACAATTATTTCTGCTCTTGGAACACTTTCAAAATTTTGATTTATTGCAAATACTGGTTTTGGAACTTCGTTAGTTTTTGGAAACATTTTCCCAAAATATTCATCAGCAAGAATTTCAGAATCTGCTCTTGGAAACACTCCTCCAGAAGGTTCATTGGCAAGGAACTCGTTGTTCGCTCTTTTTGGGAAACTTCCTCCAAGAGGTTCATTGATAACTTCATAAACAATTCCTCCATCATCTAAAGGAAGAATATCCTCAGCTTTGAAAACAGTTCTATCGTGCTTAATATCTTCGATGCTAACTTCTTTTCTTTTAACGGGATTTTCCATGGTTTTCCTGCCAATTAAAGCATCGTTGAACTCTTTATCGGCTTCCTTCTCAACGCTAATTCCCATAATATGAAACTCTGCTCTGCTCTTAACCTCTTCATCTGTGACTGTTTTTCCCCTAAGCTCAGCATTATGAACTTCAATCAAAAACGGCGAAGTGTATCTTTCAGAAAGCTTGACTATCGCAGACCCGACTGGAAGCATGGAAAAAAACTGCTGCTGATCTCTCAATTGTGTCAGTCCGCTTATATCATAAATATCCTGGGAAAGCTGCTGCTGGAAGGCAATGTTGCAAGCGCTGTTTCCCTTAACAGTATCGCTTAATTTTGAGATGTGCTGGTCCAAACAGATAAGGCTTGTTCCGTATTCTCTCATTTCTCTGTATATCATGTCTGTTACAGATTCTTTTGTAAAATGAGGATTTCCTTTGAGAAAAATATTATGCGCTTCATCCACAACAATTGCATGGACGAACTTGCTCTCAGAATTTTTTTGTCTTGCTTTCTTAAGCTTGTAAATGTATGTAAGGACAAACTCGCAGAAAAACTTTTTCTCTATATTGCTAAGGGCATTCAGCTCAAAAACAACTTTCTTGTTAAGAAGATCTTCAACGGAAAGCACTCCTTTCTCTTTGCTGTTGCAGACTTTTCCAAAGTTTCCAAAAGTCAAAACGCTCACTATTCTGAGGGCGCTTTCAAGCCATCCTGCTTCTCTTCCTTTTGTCTTCTCTATTTTCTGATCAAGATACCATTTAATATTGTTCCATGTAGGGTAGTTGTCAGACCCATTATAAACTCCAAAATGCTCAAAAGCCTCATCAAGAGTCTCAAGCAAGACTTTATGAACACCAAAAGAAGCTGAAAAACTTTCAATAATAAGATCACACAAAACATTTATCCATTCTTTAGGGTCAATCCCTTTAGGAGGCCTGTTTATATTTGTTTTAAACATATTGCTTGCAGATTCATCTCCTATTGTAAAACAAACAACTTCCTGGCTTGCTAAAAGCAAAGGTCTAAAGCTTTTTTTCCAGTCAAAAACTAAAAAAGGCTTATCATGATCAATAAAAGTCTGAAGAATGTTAAAAGCCAAGGTAGTTTTTCCGCTTCCACTCATTCCGCTTATGCAAACATGCCTAGACCAGTCTTTTTCTCTAAGATTGAATGAGAATATCTTTTTTCCAGCATAGCTAACATCGGCCAAATGATAGTCTCCATCCAGAGCATCCTCATTAGGCGGCTCCAAAAGTATCTGGTTATCAAGAAGTTTATTCAGGTTTTTACTGTAAAGCGCGCTGATCATATGCATAATATCTTCCTTTTCTTCTCTAGACTCTGCCATGGCATATCTAAGATAAATATCATCTATCTTTTTTCCAAATACGGGCCTCAGCTTCCTGCAAAGATCTTCAATTGTTAATCTCTGCTGCAGCATTTTATTTCAAAATCTGGTCAAACATAGAAACTCTTTCCTGTTTCTCGCTAAGCTCTTTCTGCCTTTCTCTTAATTCCTTTTTGAGCAAAGCAACATCTCTCCAGCAATTGACCTTTTCATTTAATTCCAGTTCAGAAACTTCTATCTGCTTCAGCCTCAAGCCATTTCTTTCCCTAAAGCCGTCAGCATCAAAAGAAGTGTTATTCTTAAGAAAATTATCCACTTCCATCTTTATTTTTTCAACTTCAGAAGTAATCATCCTGCTCAGCTTTTCCCTTTCTTCAATAAGAATATTAAGCTCTAAAATAAAATTTTTAAGAGAAGTCACTCTTTCTTTGCCTATCTTCTGAATTACGTCGCTTTCAGGGGTATTTCTGGTTTTTCTGGGCTTTTCCAAATCGGAAAAAGCCTCTTCATTTATATTTTCAAATTCCATACAAAACATTGAGATAACGAGTTTATAAATCTTTCCATTTTGTAACCCCTTATAAGTTACAATAGAACAATCAAAAATAGGGCTAAACTTTATAATCTTATTCAGTCATTTATCAATATGCAAAAGGAAGAGTCTCCAATACATTCAATTATTCACAAGCAGAGAACATACGGCCAGAGAGCGGCTGATAAATTAACAAAAGGGGTTGGAAGCTGGATATTCATAATAACTTTCCTAATATTTTTAACTTTTTGGATTTTAGTAAATGTTTATGCTTGGATTGAAAAATGGGACCCTTATCCATTTATTCTTTTAAACCTTGTTCTTTCATGCATTGCAGCGCTTCAAGCGCCAATCATCTTAATGTCTCAAAATAGGCAAGCTCATACAGACCGATTAAAATCAGAGTATGATTATGCTGTCAACAGAAAAGCAGAAAGGGAAATTGAAGAAATGAAAAAACAGCTTGACAGGATTGAGAAGAAGCTGAAGTGATTAGCCTCCTCTAACAACATTCCCATCTTTGTCTAGTTCAATAAAACGACCAACACTCCCATTTCTATATAATTCACATTGATTTTCAGGAAGATTATCAACAGAACTTCTCGGAACATGAACAATATCAACAGCATATACCCCATTAATAACTTCAATTACACCCAAGCATTGGCTGTCAAACTGCATTCCCTCAGGCTTTTTTTGATTGTAAAGATCTTTAGCCTTAATTAACTCAACAGGAGAAGGACCTTCATTCGAGGGAGTAAAAATACCTTTCATCAAAATAACCCCTAAAATTAACAATACAACAATTGTGCCAACCAAAATCTAATAAATTTTTTTCATTCTTTTTTAATCTCTAATCTGAGAATCAATAAGAACATTCTGTTTGCCTTTATTAATTTTAATTACAGAATCAATCAACATATTCTGTTGCCTACTCCATTCTTTATCTGACATCTGTTTCATATTTTTAACCCAAAATTTAACGAAATTTATTCTATCCTCTTTATTTGTTTTTCCTGGCTTCATAAACAGCCTTTTACTTTTTATACTTTTTTTATTTTCCATTTTCTTCTTGCTTCAATAAGTGCTTTTACTTTATTAATTTTTTCATTGTTAATCTGTCCTTTAAACATTTTTTCAAGGTGAATAGCATCCTCAATATCTTTATCAGACCCCAAGAAGTATCTCTTAAAGGCAATATTTCTCTCAAGCGAAGAAATAATTAATTTTTTACCATGAATAACTACTGTAATAAAATCGCCAAAAACCTGTTCATCAAGCTCATCTTTGGGAAATTTTACTTCAAAATTAGGGAGAGAAGTTCCTTCATAAGAAAATCTTACAGCCAAACCATCTTTTAAATAATTAAAAATATCTCTATCTTTTTCAGCATTAATGCACCAAAATCCATTTTTTCTCAGATCTTCATAAAGTTTCAAGAACTCTTCAAAATTAAATCTTCTTATAAACACATCAATATCTTCAGTAATTCTAACCCTTCCAAGCAAAATAGAAATATAGCCTGCAACAATGACATAATCAACGTGCTTTCCAAGTGTTTCTGTAAATTCAATTGCGAATTTGTCTAAGTTACTTAATTCTCTATCAAGCTTTATTTCTCTCTTCTCAGAATCGTATTCCATAAAAATATAGAACTCTTAAAGTTTTTATATCTTTATTCCTCCAATCTCTCATTCAATTCCCCAACCATATTTGTAAGCATTAATCTTTTTACTTCTTCTTTATTCGTTGTTTTTGCTAATACAAATCCCAGCTTCACAAAAGCGGTTTCAGCAAGCATGTCTTCAAGATAAATAACTCCTGTCTTAGCTATATCTCTTAAATTACTGTAAACATAAGAATCTAATCTTCCATAAATTGTCTGGGCGGCAAAGCAAACAATCATTTTTTTCTGAACTTCTTTCAATTTTTTAATCCAAGATTTTCTTCCATTAACAGAAACATGCCCTAATCCAAGAGCCTCAACAACAATCCCTTTATATCCTTTCTTTGTATAATAGTCAAGAATCTCAGTATCCTGCCCGGGATAAAATTTAATCAAAGCGACCTTTTCTTCAAAATTTGTATCAGCCTTAATCTTATTACTGCTTCTTCTGTTAAAACTTCTAAGAATCTCAACCTCATCTTTTATTTTTGCAAAAGGCTTTCCATTCACAACTTTAAAGGCATCTCTTCTTGAAGTATGAAGCTTCCTGACTTTTGCTCCAGGCATTGCGTAGCAAAAATCATCGCTCATAGAAGCATGCCCAACAAGCATCACTTCAGCAATGTCTGAAATAGCAGCCAGAGCAGCGCAATTTAAATTCATGTTGGCATCGCTTGAAGCCCTGTCGGAACTTTTCTGGCTATAAGTCAAAACCACAGGCTTATTCACTTTTCCAAGAAAAAAGCTCAAAGCAGAAGAAGTGTAATGTAAAGTATCTGTCCCGTGAGTAATCATTATTCCTTTGACATGAGGATCATTAAGATGCTTCTCAACAACTTTTGCAATTTTCTGCCAATCCTTGAAGTCCATATCTTCTGAAGCTTTCATAAAAGGCATTTCAATTCTAGGACTTATGATTTCAAAAATCTCAGGGTAAAAAGTAAAAAAATCTTCAGGAGAAGTTAAAGGGCTGACGCCTCCCCTTTTAGGGTCAAGCCTGTTGACAATAGTTCCTCCAGTCATAATCAAGGCAACAATCGGCTTTTCAGAATCTTTCCTTAATTCAATTTTTCCTTTTTTTTCTTCACCTTTCTTAATCAATTTTACTTCAAGAACATCTTTTTTATTAAATCCTAGATTATAGCCATTGTCAAGCTTCAGCAAAACAACATCCTTTTCATCTTCAGAACTCTCAAGCAAAACACCCTCATAAATCAGCTTTCCAAGATGCACTTCTACATAATCTCCTGATTTAGCTCCTTTTGAGATTTTCATGTTAAAAAGAAAAGACGAAAGTATAAAAATCTTCTCTATAAAACGGCGTTGATTTTTCCTAAAGTATAAAAACCTAATCATTATTAAATTATTAAGGGCCTGTAGTTCAATGGATAGAATGACGGGTTTCGGCCCCGTTGATCTAGGTTCGAATCCTGGCAGGCTCATAAAATTCCCAAATTTTAAATACTCTTTTATCTAATAAGCAAAAAGGAGAGTCTACGCGATTTCCTCTGAGGCAATTAGAAATCGACATAAATTGCAAATTGAGGAAAATCGAAAAAAACCGTAGGTTGTTTTCAATGCCAGCATACAAAAGAGAGATTATTCCATCACAGCCTGTTCAGCACATTGCTTTAAAAAAACACCATAAAATATTCATAGGAAGCTTTACCTCAATTATAGTGATATACATGATAGTAACAGCAATATTTCTCAATGGAATAATTGTTAAGCAAACGCTGAATAATGATGAAGTAAATGGCAAAATAAATCAGCTTCAATCAGACACTCAGAGAAAGATGAATGACTTGGCAACAAGTGTGCTTCAAATACAAAGCTCGATAAGCTCTATAAATGAATCAGTAAAATCAGAAATAGATTTATTGAAAGCTTCTGCAGGAGAGGATTTTTCAGGAATAATTGAATCAACAATTCCCGCTGTTGTTACAATAAGGACAGATGTCGGGCAAGGAACAGGATTTATACTGACTGACAACGGTTATTTGGTGACAAATGCCCATGTTTTGTCAGGTGGAAAAGAAGTCTATGCAATAAGCTATGCACAGGAGATAATCCCTGCAGAGTTAGTAGGATATAACGCGCAGCTTGATGTAGCATTGTTAAAAATACCCGGAACATATAAAAAATTAAAGCTTGGAGATTCTGATGAAGCCCAGATAGGTGAAAAAGTAATTGCAATAGGAAACCCTTTAGGGCTCCAATTCTCTGTCTCTCAAGGAATAGTTTCAGGCGTTCACAGGGAGGGGATAAATGGAATAGAGGCATATATTCAGACAGATGCTGCCTTGAATCCAGGAAATTCAGGAGGCCCTTTAATAAACAAAGAAGGCAAAGTAATAGGAATAAATAATTTTAAAATAGGATCAGGAGAAAGTCTGGGATTTGCTCTTGAAAGCAACTACATAAAAGAGGCTGTGAATGATATCTCTACACAATTCTTGAATCAGACTTTAGTTTGATTAATAAAATAAAAAGTAAATCATTATCTGAATCTCAAAGAAAACACTTTAACCTTCTCTGGAAAATCGCCAAACCTTAATTTAATAAACCCCAATTATTTCTAGAGTATATGGCGCAAAAATCTCAAGAAGGCCTCACTGTCAAGAAAGAGGAAAACTTCTCAGAGTGGTATTCCCAAATTCTTGAAAAAGCAGAAATAACTGACATAAGGTTTGATGTTAAAGGTTTTGTTGTCATAAGACCATGGGGAGCAATGACAATAGAAAATATGTACGAATTATATGAAAAAGCTCTCCAAAAAAAAAATCATAAGCCTTCATTCTTCCCAATAGTTATCCCTGAAAAAAACTTCAAGAAAGAAGCGTCTCATGTCAAGGGATTTAGCCCAAATGTCTTCTGGCTTGAGCACGTTCAAGGAGAAGAAAAATTAGCATTAAGACCTACAAGTGAAACATCAATGTATCAAATGTATTCTTTATGGATAAGATCTTGGAGAGATTTGCCTCTAAAAATTTATCAAAGAGCAAATGTGTTCAGGCTTGAAACAAAAGCCACAAGACCTTTAATAAGAGGAAGAGAATTTTACTGGATTGAAGCGCATGATTGTTTTGCGTCAAAAAAAGAAGCAGAAGCTCAAGTCCAGGAAGACATTCAAACAACGGAAGAAATAATGCACCAAAAATATGGAATTCCATTTTTGGCATTAAAGAGACCCTCATGGGATAAATTTCCAGGAGCAGAATACACAATAGGATCTGATTCACTAATGCCAGACGGAAGAGTAATACAGCAGCCATCAACTCATTTACTAAGCCAGAATTTTTCAAAAGCTTTTGGCATAAAATTCAAAACAAAAGATGAAAAAGAGGATTATGTCTGGCAAACCTGCTACGGACCTGCAATATCAAGAATTTTAGCTTCAGTAATTTCAATGCATGGAGACAACAAAGGCCTTGTTCTGCCTTTCTGCATCTCTCCTATTCAGATTATAATAATTCCTATTTGTGATTCAGAAAACAAATCAAAAGTCATAAATGAGTCAGAAAAGATAAAGAAAGAACTAGAGGAGTTAAATCTTAAAGTTGAAATAGACAACTCTGAAAAGCGCCCAGGGGAAAAATTCTATGGATGGGAGCTAAAAGGAGTTCCACTCAGGCTTGAAATAGGGGGCAAAGAGCTGAAAGAAAAAAAATTAACTCTTTTTACAAGAGATACTGAAAGAAAAGAAAAAATTTCCACTGCAAAACTAAAAGATTTAGTGAAGCTTGGAGAAGAATATGACAAAAGGTTGAAGGAAAAAGCAGATAAATTCATGAACGGAAAAACAGTAAACTGCAAAACAAAATCTGAAATCCAAAAAACAATAGATGACAAGAAAATAGCAAAAATAAATTTCTGCTCAATTGAAAAGCAGGGGGAAAAATGCGCCGAAATTATTGAAAAAGATATCGGCGCTTATGTCCGCGGAATTCTAGCGGACAAAAAAGAAAAGCCGTCAGGAAATTGCATCATTTGCAATAAAAAAGCAGAAGAAGTTGTTTATGTAGCCAAGAGCTATTGATTTATTATAAAAAAATAGAAATTAAAATAGATTGAGTCACTCTCCATCCTCAATTATAAAGTCAATTTCAGCTTCCAAATCCAAAGATCTTTCTATTAGCAAACTTAATTCCCTTTCAAGGTATTCTCTATCTTGTTCTTCATCAAATTTCATTTTAGGGCAAATCCAGGCTCTACCCGAGTAATCAAGAAACATTCAACTTAACTCAGGCAGTCTGAATTAAATTGTTTTAAATTTTATGATTGATTTAATAACTAGATTAAACTTGCAAATTCTTGAATCTAGCCATAAATCCATAGCAGATGAAGGCATCAGAACTATTTATATTCATTGGAAACAAAGAATTCCAGCTTCTTCCTGAAATCCTCAAGATCTTTTTCCTGCAGCTGACCGCCAACAGCATCTCTATGCCCTCCGCCTGAAGCGCCATCAAAGCCGTTTATAGCATCAACAAAAATATTCCTAATTCCTTTTCCTCTTAAAGAAAGATTAACCTTGCCTCCTTTAATATAAGCAACAGCAATTTTTTTCTTTGGAAAAAGGTAGCAAAGCTCATTAGATAGCTCTCCGCTAATGCTAATATCTCCTGAATACTTGAAAAAGACAAGATCCTCTGAAGACTTGGCCAGAGGCACTGCTTTTTCCAAAATTCGCCCGTATCTCTCCCTAACCTGTTTATATCTTTTATGAAAACTATGGTTTTGAGAATTTTCTTCAAGAGCATCATAAGGACCTCTGGATTTAATCAAAAATTTAATCATGGCAACAACATTGCTTGTTGTATCCTTAAGTCCAGCTCCAAAAATCCTTGCTACCTCTCCAATCCTAGCCTTATAAAGAACATCAAAAGCTTTATCGCTTTCAAAAGACAATTCGGGATATTCTCTGGCAAAATCTCTGTAAAAATAAGGGAGAAATCCATCAGCAATGCATCCCACTACCCCTAGCCAAATATCCTCCTTCCTCTTGGAGATTTCATAGCAAATTGCTGTAACCGGCTCATTAGTATTTTCATCATCAAAAAAAGGATTATAATAATTAATAAAATCAAGCTTCTGAACTTCAACATCATGATGATCTATCCAAACAAAAGGAATATTCTTTTCTTTAACTCTCTCCAAAAAACTATCAGATATAACTGGCTTGTCCAAAACAAAAATATAGTCCGCATTAAGCTCTTCAACTTTTCTGAAATAACTTTCATTAAGATCTGGAAAAGATTTTATGGCAACGCCTTTTCCTCTGCCAAAAGCTCTCTGTAAAAGCAAAAAACTGCAAAGCCCGTCCTGATCATTGTCAAAAAAGAAAATCGGATTTTGGGCCTTCTCCAAATGAGACTTTATCTCAGACAGCTTTTTCTTGCTTAGCATTTTAAATCTTCTTTCCTTCTAGAATTTTCTCCTTAAGAGAATCCAAATTTTTCTTTACAGGAGAAATAAAAGAGTTTCCTCCCAAAACCTGGCTCAAAGTATTTTCATCCGCATCAAATATATCTCCTAAATTTTCAAAATTAGCAATCAAGGCATCAAGGTCCTTCTCAAGAAAACTGGCTTTGCTCAAAATTCTATAGCCCTTTGGAAATATAATTTTATCCCTAAGCTCTTCAAAAATAAGCCGGAGTATGTTTGAAGTCTCAAGCAGGAAATCAAAATTCATATTGCTTAGCACATCTTCAATTCTCTCAGCATCAGACCCAAAATAATCCTTAAGAATTAGCTCTCTTTCAGAATTTAAATTCCTTGTAAGCTCTCTAAGCCTCATGCTGACAATGATCCCCTCTTTTCCCAATTCCACAAGATACCTTCTTATGTTATCCGAGACTCTTTTTATTATTTCCATTCTTTGCAAAACGCTGCAAACATCACTTGTTGACGTCAGATTTGTGACTTCAAGTATGTTGAGATGAATTAAAGAATCATCAAAAAGATCTTTCTGTTTTTCAAGAATCTGGAGTGTTTCTGTGGCTCTCCTCAGTATTTCAGACGTGCTTTCCAAAACATACTTGTCTTCCCCAAGATAAATAGTAACCTTATTCTTTCTCTCAGAAACAGCAACAACAAGAGAATTAAACTGCTTTGCAGTTCTTTCTGCCGCCTGATGTCTTGTCCCGGTTTCAGAAGATTTGAAACTGGCTTTTGGAACAAGAAGAACATTTGCAAAAAGAATCTCCCTTAAATCCTTAGAAAGAACTATTGCTCCATCCATTTTAGCAAGTTCGACAAGCCTCTGCGGGCTGAACTTGCAATTAACTCTAAAGCCGCCTTCAAGAATTTTTGACATTCCTTCCTTGTATATAACAATCAAAGCCCCCAGATTAGCTCTAAGGATATCATCAATAGCATTTCTCATTGCTGTGCCTGGAGAAAAAATCTTGAGGGCCTCGAGCATTGAATTTTCCCTGCTCTCTTCACCGCCCTTTTCTCTTTCATTTCTTTTTCCTTCCTTCGAGCGAAAAACTTGAATATCCTTGATTTGATTTTTTTCAATAATTTTTTCTTCGCTTAAAGGAAAAATCTGAATGTCTTTCGTCCGCTCTTTTTCAAAAACCATGCAGAAAATAAATAGCAGTCTTATATAAGCTTTATGTCGAAATTTCGTATGAAAAAATTAATGGCAGAGCAATTGTGGCATCGCAAAAAACATCAACAAATTCAGCTCCAGGCTTCATTTTTCCCCAAGAAATTCCTTCTCTTAATGGCGCTCCGGAACTTCCCCCAGGCTCAGCCCTATCTGTAGTAATCTGAATCCCATAATCAGCTCCTTTTGAAAATTGCAATGCCTGCTGTATAAAATTTTTGGGCAAACCTCCACCAATGTAAATAACCCCTGTTTTCTTTGCAGTCCATGAAAAGTCAATAATGTCATTAAGATCATTAAAAGCCCCAACATTTATTTTCTTGCCTTTTGCCAAGTGCCCCCAAATCATCAAGCCAATTCCAGAATCCGCAATTCCTGGGCAAAAAATAGGGATTTTTTTCTCATAACATTTTTGTAAAATACTGCCCTTAATATTTCCATCACCCAAAATCTCGCCAATCTTCCATAAAAAATCTTTTATGCTACTGCATTCACTAAGCTTGTCAAAATTCCTCTCAAAAAAATCTTCAAGCCTTTCATAAGCCTTATTGCTCATAAGAATATTATACATTCTGTCAAAGCCTTTTTCGTGCAGCTTTTTGTCATCTTCAAGCTCATCTCCAATATAATGACTTTCTCCTAAAGATTCAGCTAAATCATGAGTCAACGTGGCTCCAGTTGTAACAAAAACATCCACATTATCCAAAACATCAAGAATTACCTCTTTCATTCCTGCCGGCACCATGGCGCCTGCAACTCCAAAAAAAACCTTGCATTCTTTATCATGAAACATGATTGACATTATCTCTGAAGCTCTAGCTATTTTGCCTGCCCCAAACCCCGCACCTCTCATCTCTTCTACAAGCTCAAAAGCCTTCATGCCCTTAGATACTTTAATGTGTTTGACTTTTTTCATTATAAGACTAAAACCCCCAACTTAAAAACCTATCTTCCACAACAAAAATCTTTTTAAATCAAGAAAAACCTACTCATACATGAATAAATGGACAGAGCTCTTCACAGGGTTGATACTCTTGCTTGGAGCAATACTTATTGCATGGCTTTCTTCAGAATACAACTGGGTGCTATTCGGAAAATCTTTTGACTTTCTTTATGCAGCCTGGATCTTCCTTAAAGGCGGATTATTCTGGCTTGTCTTCATGGCAGGACTTTTCTTGATAATTCTAGGAATATCTGATTTGAGAAACTAAAGGTTTATAAGTAGACCTTAGATAAGAATCAAATGAAATTTGGAAAAACATTGTTAACATTTATCACAGCAGGAACGATTTTAACAGGATGTGGTAAAGAAATTCCAAGAATTCAAGAAACTACTGATTATATTATTAATAAAGAAATACTGCCTGAAAAATATACTTGGAGTTTTGAATCAATTGAAAATGGCACCAGAAAAAGAGTTGTTAGAGACTCTAATGATATCTGTATAGGTTATTTGGAGTTTTTGGATTTATATAAAGAATGTGTAAGTGTATCTGGAAATCTAAGAGAATCAGAATTATATGCTCAAAAAGTATCTAATGGTGAAATTATAGACTATCCACAAATGAAGTTTACCCCATAACAACAATCTTTAAAAACTAATTTTTAGATTTTATTTAATGGAAGATTACTACTTAAATTTTGAATTCAGAGAGAGACAACAGCGCATGTAAGGATTTACAATCCTAATGCAAAAAAAACTTTAGTTGCATTGCACGAAATAGGAACCTATGCGGCAGAATCATTTGATGAATTTTCAAGGCATTTTAGAGAAGATTATAGGCTTATTGCTCCTGATTGGATAGGTTCTGGAGAAACAACAAAACTTCTTGAAAAAGAAGACATATATGGCTCAAGATATTGCACTGACTGGCTAGAACTGCTTATTCCAGAAGCAAAAAAGCATGGAATTTTAGACAATAGTTTCTCATTATTTGGAATATCCATGTCTGGATTGGGAATAGCAGAATCGTATCCTGTGATAAAAAATAACCTTGAAAAAATAATATTTCTAAACCCTGCAGGGTTAGATAAAAGAATAAAAAGAAGCTTTGCCTTTACATTGAGTAGTGGTTTGTTTAACCCAACAATTGCAAAAAAAATAGTTAATAGTAATTTTTTATGGAAGAAAACTCTTAATTGGAGCGAAGAAAAAAGACAAAGACTCAAAAAAGACCTTGATAATAATGGAGAAGAATTTGCGATAATGTTAAGGCATGGAAGAACAGGATTTACCCCCTTTGGAAGAATGAGAGATAGCCATTATCTGCCCGGCCATTATCAAGAAATAGAGCATCCTATTTTGTTAATCTATGGGGAAAATGATGATATATTTTATGAACAAGGTTATTTAGACTTTGCAAGACAACATAACTGGCAAACACACATGATTGAAGATGCAAAACACAGCATAATTAACTCAAGACCAAAAGAAGTTGCTGAAGCAATAAATCCTTTTTTAGAAAATCAAACTAGCTCCCAAAAAAAATCAAACTCCCTTCTATAATGGCTGCAATGAGCAAAAGAGGAAAAACAACAAGCAAAAATGTTTTTAAAGAGCCAAAAAAATTAGACTTAAAATCTTTGCTTCCTTTGAATAACAAGCAAAATCCTAACTTCAACCCAAGCCCTATAGAAATAAAAATTGCAGGGAGCTCAAATATTCCATGAGGCAATATTCTCCACAAAATAAGATAACCTGCTGAATTCACGCTAAAAAAAGCAACAAATCCAAGAAGGTATCCATTAAAAATCAAAGAAAAAAGCGGGAAAATTCCCGCAGCAATCCCTAAAGCCAAAGAAAGAAAACTGCTCTGAAGATTATTGAAGAAAATAAAGCCTATTAACTCTCCATGGCTCATTCCTTCTGTCTGAGAAATAAGCTTCTCTATGAGATATAAAATTTTCTCATTAATATTAACTCCAAAGCTAAGAAAAATCTCTTGAATTAAATCACTAAAAAAAAATCCTAGAGCAGCAAATATGAAAAAACCCAAAATAGCTGCATAAATAAAATCCCTGGAATCTCTCAAAAAAGAAAATGTCTTAAGATATTCCCCTTTAAAACTAAAATGTTTCTTATCAGCTCTCTTCTTCATGGCATAAACAAGCAAACATCAAATTTAAACTTAACTAAAATATCTGCCAATCATTCTTGTTTTTCTGCTGTACTTTTTTTTCAAATAAAACCCATAAAAAAGTCCGGCCAAAAATCCTCCAAGATGTGCAGTGTTTCCAATAGGAACATTTCCAGCAATAGAAATAAGCCATAAGACTATAAGCATTCCTGGAGCGGCATACTTCATCTTGACAGGAATTGGAACAAACATAAGATAAACGGGAAGGTTAGGGGTTAAAATCATCAAAAGACCTATAAGGCCAAAAATAGCCCCGGAAGCTCCAACTGCATAGCTGTTAATTTCAGAAGTGAAAATCAGGCTGGAAAAAACAAAAAGAAAACCTGCAAAAAGTCCTGCTGCAATATAAAACCAAAAATATCTTTTTCTGCCAAGAATTTTTTCTGTCAAGCTTCCAACAAAAAACAAAGAAAGCATATTTGCAAATAAGTGGAAAAAACCGCCATGCATAAGCATGCTTGTAATAAACGTCCATATGTAATTTCCAGCCAGAATATTAGCAGGCTTAATCGCGATAAAATCTATAAAACTTTCGTTACTGGCTAACAAAATAGAAGCAATAAAGAAAAATAAAACAGTAATTAGTATTATAATAACATTCACGCTAAGGCTGGATAAAAAACTTTTTTTGCTTGAAACTTGATAATCAACCATTACCTTTTTTTCTTCGATTTAGTTTTCTTTAAAATATTTTTTGCCTTTTTGTCAGAAACCTTTTTAGATTTATGAAAAATTTTCTTAACTTTCTTTTCAGGCGCGTTCTTTAAAATTTTCTTTTTAACAAATCTTCTTGCAGCAGATTTTTTATCCAACACAAGTTTTTTCTTAGGCTTGAGCTTTTCTTCCTTGACTCTCTCGCTTTCTATCTCTTTATCTATTTCTTCAATTTTTGCAATAAGCCTAGCTTGCTGCTTCTTAAGCTCTTTTAACAATCCTGAATTATCCTTCAAAGAAAAAACTTTCCCGCATTCCTGACATGTAAAATCATAAAACAAGGCATTTTCTTCGCTTAGCTCAATATTGCACTTCTCACAAACATAAAATTGCTTGGCTTCTCTGCTTTTTATCTGGTTATTTATTTGATCCATCCTTTTAATCAAACTCTCCCTTAAAAATTCCAGAGACTTAACGACTTCAATCTTCCAAAAATAAGTGAACCATCCTTTTTTCTTGTCTTTCTTCCTTATGGAAGAAACAAGCCCATAATTAGATATCTTGTAAAGAATGTTTCTTGCCTGGTTTATTGTTATGTCTAATTTTTTTGCTATCAAAAATTCATTAACATGCTTAGCGCTGTTCAGCAAATCTGCAATTGGCTCTGCTGGTTTGCCAGCGACGAGAACTATAACCTCATTAAGAAGATCTTTCAGCATCTTAACTATAAAAAAAATCTCATTAAATACCTTTCGGTTTTTAGCCTGCTAAAAATCGATACAAAACCGAAAGTTTTAGTTTCGGTTATGCAGGTTTATTCCAAAACCTTCAAAAAGATAAACATTTTTAAACCTATATTCTCTTTTATATACATCAAAAGATATATACTGTAAAATGGGGTGGTTTAATAAAAAAGAAGGTGAAGGAAGAAAGTCTGACGATGAGATGTCCCTTCCTGAACTGCCAAAACTCCCAGATCTTCCAGATTTCACTTCTCCTCAAAAAAGAGAGCAAATACATAAACTTCCAATTTTCCCAAACAGTTCATTCGGCGATAAATTTTCTCAGAATACAATAAAAGAAGCTGTAAAAGGCTCTCCAAAGCCAATGACTGAGGAAAAAGAGGATGAAAATTTTGAGGTTGATGACTTTTCCCAAGAAAGCCAAATGATACCACAGTTAACTATGCCCAAACCAAAAATGCCTGAGAGAAAACAAGAGATATCAGAAAGGAAATTTGTTCCGCAAAAAACAAAAGAAATAAGGCCCCCTTATTCTATAGATCTTGAAGCGTCCCCTAGAGAAGAGATAGACGATTTCTCTGATTTCAAGGAAGAAAACTTCAAAATGCCGGAGATTCAGCATGAGGAAAACTTTGAAACAAGCAGAATAAAAAGAATAGAGCCTGTGTTTATTAGAATTGACAAATTCGAGGCTAGCTTGAAAGCTTTTGAAAAAACAAAAAAAGAAATTGCAGATATGGAGAAAATCCTCAAGAATATAGGAGAAGTAAAAGAAGAGGAAGAAAAACAGCTTCAAAGCTGGCAGCATGAGATCATGCGCATAAAAGAGCAGATAGACAAAATTGACAAAGACATTTTTTCTAAAATAGAATGATAAAAAAATTAAATAATTTTTTCCAACTTCATTCGGAGGCAATTTAAGAAGTTGTCATCTGCAACTGAAAGGGAAAATAGAAAACAAATGAAAAGAAGGTTATGCGAAGGAAACCCTTGGTGTCCTCGCGTTTTCAAATGAGAAGCGAAAATTTAGTTTATATAAGGCTTGGATATCAAGAAGGAGTTCAGGCCAGACGAGATATTTTGAAGTCTCAAATGAACGCTGTTAAAATAGCGCAAGCGCTAAAAAAATACAAAATACTAAGAGTTGCAGAGATAGAGTTAAAAGAGCTTCTGCATAAAAAAGCCAGAGATTTCAACAGCGATGTAAGAAAAATGAAGGCGCTTCTTCCCAAGTTAAAAATTCCGAAGATTCTTGAAGAAGAGGAAATACCGGAAAAAACAATAACACTGAAAGAAATTTCTGAAATTAAAAGACAAAAAATTCAAGAATTAGAAAAAAAGCAGAAACCTAAAAAAGAAGAAATAAAGCCAAAAGACAATCTAGAAATTCAGCTCCGCGAAATCCAGGAAAAGCTTAATAGTTTAGGATAAAAAATAAATACAAGCTCCTGTTTTAATTATCTCTATTCCTCCTGCAATATAATAGACAGTTTTATCCTTTTGAAAATTTTTAACATCTTTTCTAGCTTGGTATATCATTGCACCAGGAATAACAAAAAGGCTTAATTCTTTTAAAAAACTTAAATAACCAGATTTATCTTCCAAATTCATTAAACAAGAATAACAAATAATTTTAAAACGTTTATTGTTATTGTATATCTATGATAACCCGCAAACAGCTTATTGAAAAGTACATAAAATTCTTTGAATCAAAAGGGCATAAACGTATAGAAAACTCATCACTAGTTCCAAAAGAAGATCCGTCAGTTTTGTTTACAACAGCAGGAATGCATCCTTTAGTTCCCTATCTTTTAGGTCAAAAGCATCCTCTTGGGAAAAATCTAGTTAGCCTACAAAAATGCATAAGAACCGGCGACATAGATGAAGTCGGAGATGAAACGCATCATACATTTTTTGAGATGTTGGGCAATTGGTCTTTAGGAAACTACTGGAAAAAAGAAGCTATTGAATTCAGTTTCCAGTTTTTAACAAAAGAGCTTAAAATTCCCAAAGAAAAATTAGCAGTTACAATTTTTGCAGGTGATAAAACTACAAAGAGAGATACTGAATCTGAAAAAATTTGGAAATCTTTAGGGATTAACAAAATCACTCCATTAGGAAAAGAAGACAATTGGTGGGGACCAGCAGGAACAACAGGACCTTGCGGACCTGACACAGAAATGTTTTACTGGAAAGATAAATCAAATAAAGTACCTGAAGAGTTTAATCCAAATGATTCTACCTTAGCAACTGGTGGGAACAAATGGGTTGAAATCTGGAATGACGTCTTCATGGAGTATATTAAAGATGAAAATGGAAAATATCTTCCAGCAAAGCAAAAAAACGTTGATACAGGAATGGGTGTTGAAAGAACTTTAGCAATTTTAAATGGAACAACAGACAACTATCAAACAGAAGTCTGGAAGCCCATAATACAAAAGATTGAAGAGTTATCAAAAAGGAAATACAATGATCATAAAAAAACAATGAGAATAATTGCAGACCACATTAAAGCCTCAGTATTCATATTAGCAGAAGAAATAATACCAAGCAACAAAGAGCAAGGATACGTTCTTAGAAGATTAATAAGAAGAGCAATAATCAACCTAAGAAAATTGGGACTCACAGACCAAAATTTAATAAATCCAATTGCAGAAAAAGTATTTGAAACCTATTCAGACTACAAAGACATACACAAAAAAAGAGAATTTATTTACAATGAGATAAATAGAGAAGAAGAAAAATTTGAAAAAACCCTTGAAAAGGGCCTAAGCCTTTTTGATAACATAACAAAAAAGAAAAAAAGAATATCTGGAGAAAATGTCTTTTTATTATATCAAAGTTATGGCTTTCCGCTTGAAATGACAAAAGAATTAGCAGAAGAGAAAAATATTAATATCGATGAAAAATCATTCTTTAAAAAATTAGAGGAGCATCAAAAACTTTCTCAAACAGCCTCTGCAGGAAAATTCAAAAGTGGCTTGGCAGATAATTCTGAGCAAACAACAAAACTTCACACAGCAACGCATTTGCTCTTGACCGCTCTTAGACAAGTGCTGAAAAATAAAAATATATTCCAGAAAGGCTCAAACATAACTCCAGAAAGATTGAGATTAGACTTTAACTTTGAAAGAAAATTGACAGAATCAGAGCTAAAGCAAATTGAAAATCTTGTAAATGAACAAATTAAAAAATCTCTGGAAATAAAAAGAGAAGAAATGAATTTAGAGCAGGCTAAAAAATCAGGAGCAATAGGCTCATTTGAAGAAAAGTATGGTAAAATTGTATCAATATATTCTATAGGAAATTTCTCAAAGGAATTTTGCTCAGGCCCTCATGCCAAAAACACAAAAGACATTGGAAAATTCAAAATAATCAAGGAAGAATCAGTTTCTGCAGGGGTAAGAAGAATTAAGGCTGTGCTTGAGTAGAAAATCACTCCAAATAAATTGCAGGCCTTCCTGGCTTTAATTTGGCCAAGCTTGGACGAATTAATGCCAAATCGTCTTATTCTAAATATATGGCTGGACGATTTGGCTTTGCCTTTGAAGATTTTCCTTCAGGATCTTTCTTATTTATGTCATTGACTGCGTAAACTTCCATCTTAAGAGTAGTTCTCTTCTCTATTTCGCTTTTATTAGCTAAATAAACTGAGACATCTTTAGGAATAACATACAAATACAGCTTGCTAACTTCTTTTCCGCGCTCTTTAACTATCTTAACAATGTTATTCACATCACTGACAACTTCATCAATCATCTTATCTTCTTTTTCAAACTCTTCATTTATCTTTTTTTCATCAACTTTTGGCCAAGAACTTAAGCTTATGAAATTTTTTCCGCCAATGTTTGCCCAAATTTCCTCAGTAATAAAAGGGCAATAAATATGCAAAATCTTCAAAAAACTCTCGACAGTTTTTTTGTCAATTTTTTTTTCATAAATATAATCAAAAAATCCCCTAATTTTTATTATTGCCAAATTATGCTTAAAATCTTCAACTAAATTTGCAACTTCTTTGACAGTCTTGTTCAGCTTGCTCTCAACTCTTTCATCAGCCTTGCTAAATTTAACATCATAAAAATAATCATAAACTTTATGCAAAAATTTAAAGCTACTTTGAATGCCTTTCTCATCCCAGTCAAAATCACTATCCGGAGCAGAAGCGCTCATTAAATATAATCTCAAAGAATCAGCACCATATTTTTCAATAGTATCCAAAGGTTCTACAACATTTCCTTTAGACTTGCTCATTCTGCTTCCATCACTGCCTTTAACAACTCCTTGAGTGAAATATCTCAAAGCAGGTTCATCAAAGTCAATAAGACCTAAATCTCTCAAAAATTTTGTGTAAAATCTTATGTAAATTAAATGCATTGTTATATGCTCTGGCCCGCCAATATACTGATCTATTGGGCACCAATAGTTTGCCATTTTAGAATCAAATATCTTTTTCTTATTTTTTGAATCAGCATATCTTAAATAATACCATGAAGAATTCGCAAAAGTGTCCATAGTGTCTGTTTCCCTTTTAGCTTTTCCTTTGCATTTAGGACAATTAGTATTAATCCATTTTTCATTGGAAAGAAGAGGATTTCCTTTTCCAAACTTTACATTCTTAGGTAGTGTAACTGGAAGTTCTTTTTCCTGCAAAGGAATAATTCCACATTTATCGCAATAAACAATAGGAATAGGTGTTCCCCAATATCTTTGCCTGGAAATAAGCCAATCTTTTAGCCTATACTGAACTTTTTTTCCCCCAAGTTTTTTAGATTCAAGCCACTTGACAATATGTTCTTTCGCTTCATCATTATCAAGATCATTAAAATCTCCTGAATTAATTAGCTTTCCGTAGCCTTCATAACACTCCTTGCCTTTAAACTTTCTCCAAATAACTTGAATATCATTATCTCTAACAAGAAAACTATCAACTTTATCTTCATCAATCCAAACAATAGAATGAATCTTATTTTCTTCTTCCTTTACTTTGCTTTTCTTTTCACTGTTTAACTCAAAGTAAATAGTTTCAAATTCAGCTTCTCTATTCTGCTTTTTAACTTCATGGTAAAACCTAGAATGAACAACACCATCAAGCTTTCTAACAAATTTAATATCATTATATCCTGTTTCTTCTTCAATCTCTCTTTTAGCAGCTTTTATTAGATCTTCTCCTTTTTCAAGACCTCCAATAACAAAACCCCTCCAATCATTTTTCTTCCACTGCAAAAGTAAATATTTGTTATTCTTTGGATTTTTAACAATCGCAACAACTGCTTTTCTTTTAACAGGCTCTTCATTATGCCTATAAGCATCAGAACCAGTCATATTTGTATACATTGGAGAAATAACCTGCTTAATTTTCAAACCATATTTCTTCGCAAATTCATAATCTCTCTGGTCGTGCGCAGGAACAGCCATAACCATTCCTGAACCATAATCTGCAACAACAAAATTTCCTGCGTAAATAGGAATTCTTTCTTTAGTCATTGGATTAATTGCATAAGAGCCTGTAAAAACACCATCTTTTCCCATAAGCTCAAGTTCTTTCTCTGAAACGCTCCCAAGTTTCTTCAAAAAATTATCAACACTTTTTTTATGTTCTTTTGTAACTAATTCGTAAAGTCTAGAATGTTGTGCAGAAATCACCATAAAAGTAACTCCGTAGACAGTATCGGGTCTCGTTGTGAATATAGGCCATTTTTCATTTGGATTAATTTCTGCCAAAATTTCAGGGAATTCGTCTGTCCCCATTTCTTCACGCGTAAAATGTCCATGATTCTTTAATTCCACAACCCTGCCACCAATTACATCCAAAAACATCTTCAAACTTTTTCTTCCATCTGCTTCCTCATTATTAGAAGTAAAATAAACAATTTCATTAACCTGATTCTTCACAGTTATGTCTATGTCAAAATTATAAAAACTTTTTTTAAATTCCTTATCAGGAACTTTCCAAGGAGCAACTAATATTAATTTCTTAACTTTTTTCCCAGTTTCTCCCAGCCATTTTACAAAAAAAGCAGTACCTCTGCTATGCCCAATTAAAATACTATTTTCATTAATACCGTTCGAAATTTTTTCAAATTCTTTCTTCCAAGATTCATAGCTAGAACCCCAAGGTTCTGGCATATTTGGAGCAAGCACCTTAATACCATTTTCTTCCAATCTTTTTCTAGCCCAAATCATCCAATGTCTATTGTACTCTTTATCATTTTTGTCATCAGCACTTCCATGTACAATAACAACATTAGAAATCTTTCTTTCTGGATTCTCAACTTCAAACTCAATCTCTGTCCCATAGCTTTTTCCAATCCAATTTCTCTGCATTGTTTTAGCTCTTTCAGGCCATTCCAATTTATCTAAACCTGAAAGCAGCTCTTCAGCATAATTTGTAGTTTTGTAATACCATTGCTCAAGATGCTTAATTTCTACATTAGTATCTTCATGTCTCCAACACTTACCTCCAACAACCTGCTCATTAGCAAGCACAGTTTGGCATTTACTGCAAAAGTTAACAGCAGATTTTTTCCTGCAAGCAAGCCCTTTTTCAAGCATTTTAAGAAAAATCCACTGATCCCATACATAAAATTCAGGATCAGAAGTCTTGAACATTCTGTTCCAGTCATAACTCCATCCCATCGCCTTCTGCTGCTTCATAAAGTTAGCAATAGACTTTGCAGTATAAACCTCCGGATGAATTCCTTTTTTTATTGCAGCATTCTCTGCAGGCAATCCAAGAGAATCATAGCCTATAGGATAAAGAACATTGTATCCTTGAAGCCTCTTGTATCTGGCATAAATATCTCCTAGGGAAAAAACAAAAGCATGACCCATATGCAAACCTTCTCCAGAGGGGTAAGGAAACATGTCAAGGACATAAAATTTCTTCTTGCCTTTTTCATTTTCCTTCACTTGAAAAATCTTCTTTTCTTCCCACTTCTTCTGCCATTTCTTTTCTATTAATTGGAAGTTGTATGCCATAAAACAATAATCATCTAGGAACTTTTAAATATTGCCTTCTATTCTTTTTACAATGGAAAAAATCCAAGCGCACATTTTAGGAAGCTCTGTGACAAGCAACTCAGCAGACGCTTTCTCTCTTCACAAAAAAAGCCATTTCGGAGAGCCGCTAGGAGAAAAAATTCAGTACACGATAACAGAAGCATTGTACCTAATTGAAAAGGAAAAACTGGAAATCTTAAGCAAAGGAAAAATTCTTGATAAAGGGCAGGCAATAAAAAAACTCCAAAAGTTGGATAAAAGAGTCTATTCAAAATATACTGTCTTCAAAGATCTTAGAGATAAAGGCTATATTGTCAAAACAGCGCTAAAATTCGGAGCAGATTTCAGAGTTTATGAAAAAGGAAAAAAGCCCGGAGATACTCATGCAAAATGGATTGTTTTTATAGACACAGAATCAAACAAATTCACATGGCAGGAATTTGCAGCAAAAAATAGGGTGGCTCATAGCACAAAAAAGAAGCTTCTTCTTGCAATCCTTGATGAAGAAGGCGATGTTTCATATTACGAATGTTCATGGACACGCACATAAACCAAAGACCAAGTTAGTTTATTCTTAAAACCATAAGCGCCAATTCCATAATAAATAAAACTAAAAAAATCCATCAATTAATTTATCCAATAATTTAAGCAAAATATCAAGCTTTTATCAATTTATTTATTACAAAATATGCCATAAAAATATTTATACCCTTGTTTTCTTTCTGAAGCATGTCCCAAGACGCAATTCAGACAAAAGAACACATAGTGAATTTTCTGAAAAGAAGTGGGCCAAGCCTCCCAGTTCATATAGCAAAAAATGCGAATATGTCAATGTTGTTCACCTCAGCTTTTCTTTCTGAGTTAGTATCTGACAAAAAAATAAAAATGAGCTATTTAAGAGTTGGAAGCTCTCCAGTTTATTTTATCCCTGGTCAAGAGCCATCACTGGATAAATTTGCAGAGCATCTAAAAAGCAAAGAAAAAGACGCATACATTATGATTAAGGAAAAAAAATTCATCCATGACCACAGTCAAGATCCTGCAATAAGGCTAGCATTAAGATCAATAAAAGACTTTTCAATTTCCTTTGAAAATGCAGGCGAGCTTTACTGGAGATATTTCACAACAGATCCAAGTGAATTCACAGCGCCTAAAGATGAAATAAAGCAAATTGAAGAAAAGCCAAAAGAAGAAATTATCATGCAGCCAATTGAAAAGGAAGAAAACCTTGAAATCTTAGCTCCCATTATTCAAGAAGAGCCTAAGCCAAAAAAGAAGCCAAAAGAAAAAACAGAACCCATTAAGCCAAAAAAACAATCAAAAAAGAAAACAGAAAAAAAAGATGATAAATTCTTTGACAAAATAAAAGGGCATTTAGAAAAAAGGGGCATTGAAATAATCGGAATAGAGGGAGTTGGAAAATCAGAGTTAATACTAAAAATAAAAGAAAAGAAGGAAGAAAAGCTGCTCTTCGCCTACAAAAAAAAGAGAATCACTGATGAAGATTTGATGAAAGCATACAAAAAGTCATCTGACTTTAATCTGGCTTACAAAGTTTTAAGTCTTGGCGAAACGCCGAAGAAACTCTCAGGACTAATCGAAGCTGCAAGATCTCTGGAAAACATTGAAAGGATTGAATGAAATTAATCCTAAAATTTACAAAGAAAAAGCTTTAAAAGTCATATTATCAATCATTAAGCATGGGAAAAATAAAGTCAAAGGCAATAAAAAGGGCAACAATAGAGTTCAAAAAGCGAGGAATTGAATTTAGCAAGGACTTTGAAAGAAACAAAAAAATTCTTGGAAGCAACACAATGCCCTCAAAAAAAATAAGAAACCAGCTTGCAGGATATATAGCAAGGGTAGAAAGAAGAAGACTTGCTCCCCAATAATTCTAAATGTAAGCTTTTTAAATCATGCATTTCTCTTAGCTTCGGCTCTGTAGCTCAGTGTTACGAGCACTGCTCTCATGAGAAGAATGAAGTTCGGCAAATCGGCAGAAAATTCCAATTTTCAGTCTATGCGTTCAACAAATTGTGCTGAGTCAGGCAGGGGTCGGGAGTTAAATTCTCCCCAGAGCCATTCAAACTCATTTATCCCCAATAAGAATCATATCTTCCTTAAAATTTTTTATCCTCTTCTTAAGATTCCAAGCTCTGAAACTATCCCCTTTTCTTCTAGGAATTATGTGGAAATGAGCATGCGGCACAAGTTGCCCTCCAATCTTTTTGTTGTTGCTTATAACATTAAACCCTTCTAAATTATATTTCTTAATTAGCAGAAGGGTTGTGCTCTTTATTGCATCCATTAACTCACTTCCCATAATATTAGGAATATCAATTATAGTCTCAAAATGCTTTTTTGAAATAACCAGCGCATGCCCCTCTACTTCTGGCTTATAATCATAAATAGAAAAGAAATTCCTATTCTCATATATTCTCTCGCTGAGAATTCTCCCTAAAGCAATATCACAAAAAACACATGTCATAAATAAAAAAAGAAAAAAGAATATAAAAAACTTTCTAAAAATAAAAAATAAAAATTAATTGATTAACCTGAATTACCTTCTTTTCTTCTTAGCTGCTTTCTTTTTTGCCATTATTAGTCGATAATACCATAAATGATACTATCTTACCTCTTTTAATTGATAATACTAAGAAAACTTCATTTAAAAATTTTGTGAAAATCAATTAATTGATTAATTTTCCGGATTTTTCAAATTCAATTTTACCGTCGACAAGATTTTTGACAATATTTTTAAGTTCAGATATCTTGGCACGAACCTGTTTTTTTGTGTTTCTGTCTCTTATTGTAACATCTTTCCCTAAAATTGAGTCGCCATCAATTGTTATGCAATAAGGAGTTCCTATTTCATCATTTCTAGAATATCTTCTGCCAATACTGCCGGAAATATCATAAGAAACATTCCATTCTTCCCTTAACTCTTCATAGATTTTTCTTGCCAAATTCTCAAATTCAGGCTTTTTGACAATAGGAAAAACAGAGACCTTAACAGGAGCTAACTTCGAATCAAGCTTCAAAACAATATTTTCCCTTGAAGGATCATAACAGTAAGCATCAAACATAAAGGCTAGAAAAGCTCTTTCTACGCCAAAGGAAGATTCTACAACCTGCGGAAGAACTCTTTTTTTTGTTTCCTCATCAAAAACCTTCAAATCTTTTTTGGAAAACTTCTCATGCTCTCCAAGATCAAACTGCCCTCTATCGTGGCTCCCAAAAATCTCTCTCCACCCGCTTGGAAATTTGTACTCAATATCAACGGCAGCCTTGGCGTAGTGCGCCAACTCTTTTTTCTCATGTTCCCTAAGTCTTAAATTATCCTCAGATATTCCTAAGCCCAAAAACCAGCTATAAGAGTAATAAAGCCAATAAGCGTGCCACTGGTTCTTAAAAATTCCTTTTTTTAGCATTTCAGCCAAGCTCAAAGCCTCTTCATTCTTTTCAGCGCCAAGAATTTTTATTCTAACCTCTTTTATTTTGTCATAATAGCTGCAATTGTTGGCTTTTTCAGGATCAACAAAAAACTGCATCTCCATCTGCTCAAACTCTCTGCTTCTAAAAAGAAAATCCCGGGGTGCAATTTCATTTCTAAACGCCTTTCCAATCTGGGCAATTCCAAATGGCAGTTTTGATCTGGAATTCTCATAAACAAGTTTGAAATTAGAAAAAATTAATTGAGCTGTTTCCGGTCTGAGATAAGCTTTCCCGTATTCTCCAACATTTGTCTCAAACATCAACTTGAAATCTTTAGCAGAATCAAAATCAAATTCTCCCCCACAGTCACATTTCACTTTTCCAGTCTCAGATTTATCGATCTTAGATGGTTTTTTGCATTTTTTGCATATAACAAAAACATCGCTAAAGCTGTCAACATGGCCAGAAGCTTTCCAAATCTGAGGATGAGTTATTATAGCCCCATCAATTCCAACAACATCCTCTCTTCCGGCAAAATATTTCCACCACTCTTTTTTTATATTATTTTTTAGTTCAACTCCTATTTCTCCAAAATCCCAAAATCCTGCTAATCCTCCATAAATCTCTCCAGAAGGATAAACAAATCCTTTTCT
>JBBSXA010000029.1:0-1353 GCA_038045985.1 Nanobdellota archaeon | reverse complement strand
TTTATAAATACTTTTTCTCTCATATTTCTATGTTATTATGGCTTTGGATACTAATTGCATTGGCAGTGATTATTATAATTATAATCTTTTCCTATTACAACAGATTTTCTGTTCTTTCAAACAGGATTGATAATTCTTTGTCTCAAATAGACGTTCAGCTTAAAAGAAGAGCCGATCTTATTCCTAATTTGCTTGAAACAGTCAAGGGTTATGCAAAGCACGAGAAAGAGATTATGAAGTCGGTTAATGATGCCAGGAAGTCGCTGGTTTCAGGAGATATTTCATCTAGAATTAAGGCAAACGACAAGCTTGAGGGATTTTTAGGAAGACTTTTTGCAATTGCAGAAAATTATCCTGATTTGAAGGCAAACACAAACTTTATTGAGCTTCAAAAAGAGCTTTCAACAACAGAGGACAGAGTTGCTTATTCAAGGCAGTTTTACAACGACAGCATACTTTCATATAACAATTTATGCACGACTTTCCCGGGCAAGTTCTTTGCTGGAATGTACGGCAGAAAGGAAAAGGAATATTTGAAGATTGCAGAAGCCGAAAGGAAAGTTGTGAAGGTTGATTTTTAGGATATAAATTCTTAAAAAGTATTGATTTCTAACTTTTCAATGGGAAAAGTTAAATTACCTATTCATGATATTTCTAAAAGAGATTTTAATAATGATGGTTTCAAAAAAAGATATCTTGACAAAAGAGTTCTAGAGCAAGAAGACTTGAATGCTATAGAAGGTGTTTTTGGGCTATCTGACAGAAGCCCAAATTCTAATGTTGGAAGCCTTTGTTGTTCTGAATATCATCAGCACGATTATCCATGTAATTGGTATAACAGCCCTGAAGCAGGAATTGTTGATAGATTGTTATTAGAAATAAGGCGTTATCAGACAATTTGTTCAAAAGTTGGGGAAGTTGCGTCATCATGTCTGCGAGATGGCGGCTGAGGTCAATAAAATTTAATTCCCAAAACTTAAAAACACATTCATTTTTTCAAATTATTAGAAACAGCGCTTAAATATTTCTTAATGTTTTTGTTAGATGCAAATCCACTCAAATTTCTAATATAAAAACTATCTGTTAGATTTTTATTATATATGCTAACAGTTAAAGCTTTGAATATTTTGCCTCGTAAACAAACAAGTGTGCCATCATATTTTCTTATTTCACTAACAGAACCAAGCTTATAATCTGTTCTAAATTCATCTGTAACTCGAGCTTTCCATCCAACATCTTCCGCAGCTTTAATTAGTGCTGTTTCCAATTCTTTATATTCTACTATTCTTCCAATATCAACTTTAGTCATACTATTTTTAATGATTGGTTATATTTAAGCATTACTGTGATTAG
>JBBSXA010000028.1:0-7230 GCA_038045985.1 Nanobdellota archaeon | reverse complement strand
CCATTTGGAATAGATATTTTATCAACAGACAGTGAAGGAAATATTCTAAATACATTTCCCGAGGGGATAGAAGGGGATTACACTATAGTTTCTAGAAAATTGCATAATCTCAGGTTTAAAATGATAGAAAAATGGGCAAAAAGATTAAATCTCTTGTCAAAAAATCTTAACATAAAGTATGTAAATACTTCTGAAAAATTTTCCACAAAAGATGCTTCTTATGACTTGCTAGCTCTAGGAAGAGAGTTTTTCAGAGAATTGAAACGTTTTTATAATTAGATTCTTTTAAATTTTTATGAGAAAGAAGTTAGACTATCTTATCATTCCTGACTCAAGGCGTAAAATCCTTAAGGAAAGAAAAAAGAAGGCTTTTGCAGAATTACACAAAAGAGAAATTGAAGAAATTTTAATTGTCAAGGGCAAAGACAGCGAGGAAGATATTCTTTATCTTGGAAAAATATTAAAAAAAGGAGAAAGAATTGCAATAGACACCTTTCCATTGCATTTTAAAGAATACAAAGACATAATCGAAAAAGCAAAAAGAGAGAGAAAATTCCCAAAAGGAATTAAGATTGAGCATTTATACACAGAGCAGCCTCCAAAACTTTTCATTTATGGAATTCTAGGATGGCTAGATGAAAAATTTAAAAGGAAAATTGAATACAAAAAAAATAAGGAGAAAAAATTCTTGGAAAAAATAAAAGAAGCCGTTAAGAACTTTTTAACCAAATGAAGAAATTATGGTAATGCTTTTTCATCTTTATCCTCAACCTCGACAACTTCCAGATCTAATCCAAGAATTTCCTTGAATTTTTCTTCAAAAATCTTTACAAATTGAGCAAATTGCTTGTCTGCCTTCAAAGTTAATTTTTTATCTCTGACTTCAAACTCAAAATCTTTCCTGAATAAGAATTCATTCAACGACTTCACTTTTTCATTGATGCCTTCAACTTTTCTTAAAACTCTTATTTTATAGACAATATCCTTTCCAGCTAAAGGATTATTAAAATCTACTGTTACTCTTCCCCCAGAAACTGCAATTATTTTTCCAACTCTTCCATCAAAATTAAAAGAATAGCCTGCAGCAGGGTTTATTTTCTGGTCTTTAAATATTTTTGAAGGAACAACCTGGATTAAGCTTGGATTTCTCTTTCCAAACGCACTCTCAGAAGTTAGGGAAATTTCATATTCTCCAATTTCTTTTCCAATAAGAAAATCTTCAGCTCCCCTGAGAAACATTCCATGACCTAAAGAAAAAACAAACGGCTTTACTTCTATTTTGTGATCATGTCCTTTATGTATTTTTTCAAGGTCTTCTTTTATATTTGAATCAAAAATTTCTCCATTTTTCGTTTTTCCCGTAAATTCTATCTCAATAAAATCGTTTTTTTGAAGCGGCATGAAATAGCGTAATAGAAAATCTTTATAAATCTATTTTTTTTAGGATAGATATGGTTTTAAAAATAATTAATGCTACTGAGGCCAAGCCTGGCACAAATATCATTCTTGAAGGCGAGGCTTACACTGTAAAAAAAATGGATGTAAGCAAGACCGGAAAACACGGGCATGCAAAATGTAGAATAGAAGCTGTTGGGATCATAAATGACAATAAAAAGGTATTTGTTGTTCCAGGGCATGAAAGGTTTGATGTTCCAATGGTGAATAAAAGGAAAGGTCAGGTTTTGTCAATTTCTGGTCAGGTTAGCATTATGGATCTTGAGAGTTTTGAAACTCTTGAAATTGGCTGTTCAGAAGAGATTAAGTCAGAGCTGGAAGAAAACTCTAATGTTGAATACTGGGAAATAAATGGAAAAACAATAATTAAGAGGAAGATGTAAGATGAGGGAAAATAAACAAATGTTATACTTAAAGGTTAGAGAATATGAAATTGATGTAGATATTAAAAGGAAAGAAAGCCCAGAAAATGTGTCGAGAATAATTGATAGAAAAGATAATAATGATGCTCAAAATTTAGAGTCGTATGAAATAAGGCAAGTTTTTTATCCAAGATTAGAAGTTGAATGTATAGAACTTTAAAAATAATTAAACTAGTCAACCTAATACAAATATAGAAAATGGCAAAAATATTGGAGGCGCAGAACAGAATTTTCAAGAATGTTTTTATTTGCAAGAACTGCCAGGCAAAGATGAGAGCCGATGCTCAAAAAATCCTTAAAGGAAAAGTAAAATGCAGAAAGTGCAAGAAAACTGCCTTTAGGGTTGTAAAAAAGAAGTAACAATGAGCTTTATGATGTATGACTTGATTCTGTTGGGAATATTTTTAGTTATAGTAGCAACTTTTCTTTACAGAAGAAAGCACAATATAAAAAAAGAAGGACTCTTGCTTTTATACAAAACCAAATGGGGAATAAAATTAATACATAAAGTCGGAGGAAAACACCCTAAAACATTCAAGTTCTTGAGTTATATATCTGTCTGGCTTGGTTATATCTTAACTGTAAGCGCCTTATGGCTTGTTTATACTATTGTAAAAATATATGTGCTGCATCCTGAAGTTGTTGAACAGATAAAAGTGCCTCCTATAACTCCTCTAATTCCTTATATTGACAAAGTAGTTCCATTCCTTCCTCCTTTTTACTTCACATACTGGATAGTCATACTTGCAATAATCGCAATAAGCCATGAATTTGCGCACGGAATTTTTGCAGCATATAACAAGGTCAAGATTAAAAAAACTGGTTTTGGCTTTTTCCCATTCTTTCTCCCAATTTTCCTGGCAGCATTTGTAGAGCTCAATGAAAAGCAGATGGCTAAAAAAAGCAACTTTGGGCAAAGAGCTGTTTTGTCTGCAGGAACTTTTGCAAATACTATAACAGCTGCCTTATTTTTTATAGTTATATGGATTTTCTTTATCGCTTCATTTACTCCTGCAGGAGTTGTTTTTAATGACTATTCTTACAGCGTTGTTGGAATTAGCAGCATAACAATGATTAATGGCATTCAAGTAAACAATCCTAGCTTTGAAAAGCTGTCTGAAACTGCCAAAGACACAGATTACAATGAGATAGAATCAGGAGGAGTAAAATACTTAGGAATAAAAGGCTTTTCTGGAGATGAAACGAAGATAGCTCTCTATAATGACGCTCCTGCAATTAATTCAAAGCTAAACGGGGCAATACTTGAAATTAATGGGGCAAAAACCCATAGCTTGGAAAAGCTTAGTGAAGAGCTAGCGAGGTACAAGCCAGGAGATGAAATAGAAATTAAAACAAAAACAAAAAATTCAACAGAAACTTACAGTTTAGTTTTGGAAGAAAATCCTGAAACATCAAAAGCATGGCTTGGAATTGTTATAAATAAGAATGAAGCAAAAGGATTTTCAGGAAGATTGTTTTCTGTCCTTTCATCATTCAAAGATTCGAGCACATATTATGACTCAAGGCTTGGGGAATTTGGAATATTTGTCTATAATCTTTTATGGTGGCTCATAATAATAAGCATAAGCGTTGCGATAATAAATATGCTGCCAATGGGAATTTTTGACGGAGGAAGATTCTTTTATCTTACAGTTTTGGCGGTGACTGGAAAAGAAACCTGGGCAAAAAACAGCTTCAAATGGGCAACTTACTTATTCCTGTTCCTGCTTTTGTTGATAATGGCCATATGGGCTTGGGGATTTTTGACTTAGATAAAATTAAAAAGTTAATTTACTTGGTTTTAAAATGGGATTGGAAGAAATCGCGAAAGGTATTTCGTTAATGGGAATGGTTGCTGTTTTTACTTATGTATCTTGCCAATGTGTCCGAGGCATGCATCAATGGTACAGAGATAAAAAGGCAAGAGAAAAATATAGACAACAATCACTTAATTCTCTCGAATCTAAAAAATATTTTAAATAAAATTAAAACTTTACAAATCAATCACTCCATCTTTAGTCAACGCTGCAAACCTTATTCCAACTGGAAGGTTTAACAGTGCTGATATTAAAGCCATGTGTTCTTTTCCATCGCCAGAAGCAATGCTTAATGCAACTTCAGTTCCATCAATTTTTCCTTTGAGCTTTTTCATGAATTCTTCCTTGAAATCAACTATTTTCTTGTCCAAATCAACATTAATGTATTCAAATGGCTTTTCATGAGTAAAAGATTTTCCAAAATCTCCTCCAATAAGAATTATCTTGTCCCATTCTCCATATTTCATCAAGCCAGAAACCTGCGCCCACGTGTCCTTTCCTGAGGATAATAAAGCTATTAGTTCCATTTTATTTTTCTTATTCCATCCATTGTGCTGCAGTTACTTTAGATTCTTTGTATTTTTTCCAAGATTCATCTGCTTCCTGAGAATTTAATTCTTTATAATAAGAGTCTTTGCCAACACACAAACTTCCATTTTCATGAATAGAACAGCCAAATTCCAATAAGCCTGTTTCACCAAATAATTTCTCAAGTTTTCCATCCTTAATTACCACGACAATTTTTGCCTTATCTTTTTTTCTCCCAATTTCGTAATATTTTTCTTCCATTATAAAAACCTACGGTTTTTTATCCCTTAAGCAACATTCTTTTGTTGCCTCCGATGAATGTTATAATAAAGAAAATAAACTTGATGTTTTTAAGGATTGTTGTGAATTAACAGCAAGTTTTATAAACCGCCTTTATTTCAGGAAATTGTCGCTTGGACCATATCGACACGGAATAGATTCTATGTTCGTGGCGCATAATTTGGGAGACAAAGACAATATGGAATTAGAAAACGAACTAAAGACAGCCCTAGAAGAGCTTAGAAAAAGCAAAGAAAGAAAATTCAATCAATCAGTTGATTTAATTGTAAATTTGCAGAAATTCAGCCCTAAAAAAGATGTTGTGAACTTGTTTGTCTCGGTTCCCCATAAAATAAAAGAAAAGAAGATGGCTGCATTCTTAGAGGTAAAAAATCCAAAACTAACAACAATAACGCCTGAAGAATTCAAAAGCTACTCAGAAAAGAAAGAAATAAAGAAACTAGTTAAAAATTTTGATTTCTTCATTGCACAGGCAAGCATAATGCCTAAAGTTGCAACAGTATTTGGAAAGGTTTTAGGACCTGCTGGAAAAATGCCCTCACCCCAGCTTGGAATAGTTGCAGAGGCTACAGAAAAATCTCTTGATAATTTAAAAGAAAAAATAAACAAAAGCATAAAGATAAGGGCGAGGGAATCAAGCCTGAAATTCTGCATTGGAAAACAAAGCATGAAAAATGAAGATATAATTGAAAATATAATGACTGTTTATAATGCAATACTTAAAGCTCTTCCAAGAGAAAAAGACAATATAAAGAATATTGAAGTTAAATTCAGCATGACTAAACCTGTAAAGATAAAACTAAAATGATAAAAAGAATTTATGTAGAACATGAAGGAAGAATAGGGGAAAATTTGATAAAATTTATAAATGGATTTGGAGAAAAAGAAAAAATCGATGTTGAGACTATGTCTGAACAGGATGAAAATTTACTGGAATCCAAAAATATTGATCTGTATGTTTTACATTATTCAGAAGTATCAGAAGAAATAATTAAAAAAATAAGGAAAAATAATCCACAAAGCCTTATTTATGGCATATCGGGAGGAGGATATAGTACATTAGGTGAAAAAGATAGAGATATATTTGATGTATTTTGTTATAAGCATACTATTCTCAACCATTTAGAGAAATTTTTATCTTCAATTAAAGAAACAACAGTTAAAAAATGAGATCAAAAAATAGAGTAAGCAAAATTCCTGAGAAGAAAACCAGAGAAGTTGAAGTTATGAAGAATCTGATTAAAACCAGAAAAACTATACTTTTAGCATCTATAAAAAATATTCCTGCATCGCAGTTCCAGGAAATAAGCAAAAAACTCAGAGGCAAGGCTGAAATAAAAGTCCCGAAGAAAAACCTTATTTTTATGGCTTTAGACTCTTCTGGAAAAGAAGCTGTCAAGAAGCTTAAGGAAAAAATCTCAGACAACACAGCAATCCTCTTTTCAGATTTAGATTCTTTTGAACTTGCTGCAGAGCTTATAAGAAACAAAACTCCTGCAAAGGCAAAGCCCGGACAGGAAGCTCCTGAAGATATTATTATAGAGGCGGGTCCGACAGATCTAGTCCCAGGTCCAGCAATAACAGAACTTGGAGCTTTGGGAATTCAGATTCAGATAGAAAAAGGAAAAATAAACATTAAAGTTGCAAAAACAATAGCAAAAAAGGGAGAAAAGATAAGCAAAGGAGCTGCAGAGCTTATGAGCAAGCTGGATATAAAACCATTCAAAATAGGATTTATCCCTGTCTGCTCTTTGGATGTTCAAAATGAAAAAATCTATTTAGATATAAAAATTGACCCTGAAGAGACAATTGAAAATCTTAAAAAAACATTTAGCAAAGCTCTCGCATTTGCAGTAGCTATAGAATATCCTTGTGAAGACACAATAAAGCTCTTGATAAGCAAAGCTGCAGGCCATGAAAGAGCTTTAAACTCAATACTCACTCAATCCCATAACAAGGAGGGAGAAAACTAAACATGGAATACACATACGCAGCACTTTTACTGCACAAGCTTGGAAAAGAAGTTAATGAACATAACTTGAAAAGCGTTGTTGCAGCTACAGGTGCGCATACAGACGAATCAAAAATTAAGTCAATGATTGCTAGCCTTAAAGGCGTAAACATTGACAAAGAGCTAGAAAGCGCAAGTTTGGCTGCTGTTCAGGCAGCTGGAAGTCATCCAGCAGCTTCAGAGAAGAAGGAAGAAAAGCCAAAAGAAGAGCACAAAGCGCCGGCTGCAGAAGGTTTGAGCGCGCTCTTTGGGTAATTTTTATTTAACAAGCCTGAAGGGCCCTCTCATCTACTGATAAGTTTAATATTATAGTTTAAAGAGGATAATTCTTGATAAGATTTTGTCTAAACAGATATCAGAAAATCTTAGATACTACAAATTAGTTCCAAAATTATGGGCAAAAAAGAATTCTTGAAAACTCTTGCAGGATTATTTCTATTGGCAATACTTTTTACTCCTCAAAATTCAGAAGCTTGGATTTATTTTTTGATTCCTGGCTTGGTTTTTTGAGTTCTGTGGTTTATGAAACTTTAATAAGCTTGGAGGATATTTTTTATGAATGCCTCTATAACTCAATGGTAGAGTGCCACCTTCGTAAGGTGGAAGTTCTGGGTTCGACTCCCGGTAGAGGCTCTTTAATAGGATGACATCCTCCACACACTAAAGTGTGTGGTTTCCATGACGTAAGTCCTGATTT
>JBBSXA010000027.1:0-5826 GCA_038045985.1 Nanobdellota archaeon | reverse complement strand
CATTTGGCTAACTTAATTGAACATAATCAAATTTCTTTATGGAGAGTTTTGCCTAGAAAAACAATATTTAAGATTTATTCAAAAATAAAAAGCAAGAATGATTTGCTAAGAGATATCAAGAAAAGAATAAAAGATAAATCAGTTCAATTCAATGAAATAAGTTGTGTTCTTGCTCATATAAAATCCACTTAAAAGTTGCAGAATGCTGGCTTAATTTTAAATTTAACTCAAAGCGCTTTTGTCAGCAATCAAGATAGAATTCTTGTGCTTCTTGATTATGCTTGCGGGGATTTCTTCTGATGGCTTTGATTTTATGAGCTTGGAAATTATCTGTTTTTTGGCTTTTCCTGATGCAAGAAGAATAATTTTCTTTGCTTTAAATATTTCTGATAACCCCATAGTGAGAGCATGTTTTGGAAACTGTTTTTTGCTCTTAAAAAAACGGGAGTTTCTTTTTATTGTGGATTTTGTGAGATCTATGAGCCTGGTTTTTGAGCTAAAACTTGAGTTCGGTTCATCAAATCCTATGTGGCCATTTACACCTATTCCTAGAATTTGGATGTCAATGGGATTTTGCTTGAGCAATTTATCATAGTTCTGGCATTCCTGCTTAACATTTTTTGCCTTGCCATGGAGCATGTTTATATTTTTAGATTTGACATTAACCCTAGAAAAGAAATTTTCACACATATAATAATGATAGCTGTTTTTGTCTGTTTTTTTTATGTTATAATACTCGTCTAAATTAAATGTTTTTACCTTTGAGAAATCTACTTTTTTTTGAATGTAGGCTTTAACAAGCTCTTTGTACATTCCCAAAGGTGTCTGTCCTGTCGCGAGGCCAAGAACAGAATTTGGTTTTTTCTTTATTTGTTCAATAATAATTTCTGCAGCCAGTTTAGAGAGCTCTGAGTAGTTTGAGACTTTTATGAGTTTCATCCCAGCGCCTCAATTCCTGGCAGTTTTTCCCCTGAAATGTATTTAATTAAAGCTCCTCCAGAAAGGCTCATGTGATTAAATTTGCTTTTATTTATTTTGGCTTTGTCAATTGCATTGTTCAAGTGGCCTCCCCCGAGAACAGAGAAAGCCCTGCTTTTTGCAATTGCCTTGAGAATTTCAAATGTCCCTTTTTCAAACCCTTTGCTTGAAAAATCTCCTGCAGGACCTTTCATGAAAATTGATTTTGCTTTTTTTATTTCAGAGACAAAAAGATTTATTGATTTTTGGCCTATGTCGAAGATTTCGTGTCTGCTTGGAAATTCTTCAATCCAGAGTTCTTTTCTTTTTCCATTTACTTTTACAGCAAAGTCTATAGGTGTTTTTGCCTCAATTTTTCTGAGTTGTTCTTTGAGTTCTGAATCGAGATCAGCTTCTTTTTCAAGATATTCGTTTTGTACTCCCAGGTTTTTTCCTTTTGCAACAAGTATTGATTGACCGAAGAGGCCACAGGCAATAATGTTTTTGCAGGTGAACAATGAAGAATAGTCTTTCGGTTTTGCCCCTCCTAGTATAAATAAGGTGTTTTCTAGCTTGATATTATTGAGTGATTTAATTTCTTTTTCAAGCAACAGGCCTGCATAGCTTGGAAGGTATTTTGGAAATAAAACTATTGAGGTATGGTTTCTGTGGCAGACAGAGAAAGCATCGTTGATATAAATGTCTGCAAGTTTTGTTAGAGCCAGAAGATTGTTATTTGCACTTGGATTCGCTTCGTTTTTGTTGAATCTTAGGTTCTCAAGGAGAATTGCTTCTCCTGATTTCAGTTTTGAAATTGCATTCTTTGCTTTTTTCCCGCATACATCTTTTATAAATTTTATTTTTGTATACTTATTAAGAAGTTCTGCGTGCTGTTTCAAGCTTATGAAATCATTTTTACCTTGCTGGCCTTGGTGAGCTATGATAACTATTTTTGCTTTTTTTGCTTTTAGAAATTTTACTGTTTTTACAGATTCTTTTATTCTTTCTCCTAGAATGACTTTTCTTTTTTTTATTTCAGAATTTAGATCAGAACGAAGCAAGACTATTTTTCCTTTGATATTTGCTTGAGATAGAAATTTCATTTTATCAGCTTTAAAACATCAATCATTCTGTTGCTGTAGCCATACTCATTATCATACCAGGAAAGGACTTTTACAAGGTTTCCTAAAACTTGTGTTGATTTGCCGTCTATTATTGAAGAATGAGGATCTCCTATAATGTCTGATGAAACGATTTCGTCTTCTGTGTAGTCTAAGACGCCTTTTAGCTCATTTTTTGAGGCTTTTTTGAATGCTTCATTTATTTTATCTTTAGAAGCTGGTTTTTTGAGCTCTGCCACAAAATCAACTATGCTTCCGCATGCAACAGGAACTCTCATTGATAATCCGTCCATTTTGCCTTCTAGTTGAGGAATGACTTTTGCAGTTGCGGTTGTTGCTCCAGAAGTTGTTGGTACTATGTTAAGGCCTGCTGTTCTAGCTCTTCTAAGGTGTTTGTTTGGGCCATCTACTACATTCTGGCTTGAAGTATATGCGTGAACTGTTGTCATGAATGCCTTGTTTATTCCAAAGTTTTCTTCAAGAACTTTTGCCAAAGGGGCAAGGCAGTTTGTTGTGCATGACGCAACAGAAATTATCTTTTGATCCTTTAGTTTATTGTGATTAACTCCATAAACTATTGTTATTTCAGCATCGTCTGAAGGTGCTGAAATTAAAACTCTTTTAGCGCCAGCTTTAATATGCTTCATGGCTTTTTCTTTTGTTTTAAACAATCCAGTTGATTCAATCACGTAATCAACTCCGAGTTTTTTCCAGGGAAGCTTTTCAGGGTCTGGCTCTGCAAAAACCTGAATTTTTCTATTTTTAATTTTTATAAAGTCTTTTCCTGCCTCTACTTTTTCTTTGTATCTTCCATACACAGAATCGTATTTTAGAAGATGAACAAGAGTTTCTATAGGTGTCAAGTCATTTATAGCAACTATGTCAAGTCCTTTTTCAAGGCCTATTTTGAATACTAAACGCCCAATTCTTCCAAAGCCGTTGATCGCGATTTTTTTCATTTTCACCTCTATTTTACAAGGGAATAACATAAAAAGAATATTTAAACTTGTTGTCTTTGCTACCATAATTATTATAAGCTTTAATTAGATAAAATTTTTATGATAGAACGAACATTTAGAAAACCCAGCGCAAGAGAAGTTTTTGAATTTAACAAAATTGCAATACCTTCTAAAATTAATGATGGTGAGATTATGAATTTGATTGATAAAGGTATTTTGTCTTATTCGGGATGTACTTATAAGTCATCTGTTGAAAAAATCGAGAAACTTGAAAAAGGGAAGATTGCTTTATTCTCAAGCAGATTTAGAGTTGATATTTCTGAATCAAACAGAAGTATAAAATCTTTAGAGGGTTTGATGAAAATAGATTCTGCTAATGTTTTAAGGGAAATTGACAGGGATGCTCCTCATAGATTTACTAAGAAATTTCTAGAAAACAATAAAGTTTGGCCTTACACTTTGATAAAAAAAGCTAATGAAAGACAAGAGATTGAGAATCCTTCAATGGGTTTTTATTGGGTTGGAGGAGATAATCACATTCGGGCAACTACTTGGACAAGAGCTGTTGCTGGCGCAGAGATGAAGGTTATGAAAGATGCTGGTGATTTTGGAGCAGAAGTTTTGGATAAAGTTCCTTATGGAAAAAGCCTTAGAATGAAAGTTTGCTCAAGAGATGAAGATGGAATTTTTTATGGCCCGTTTGATGTTTTTGGATTGCCTATGTTTAAAAGAGGGGATATTGAACAGTATTCTGGCTGGATTAATTTGGATCATAATTCTAACGATCCTGATGCAAGTTATAGGGGAAGCAAGCACAGGCAGAGAAAATTTGGAGGAGTTTTTTGGAGTGCGTCAACTATTTTTGCTTTTTACAACGCTATGACTTTTGTTAAAAAACTTCGGGACAAAGAACAATTTAGAATAAATCCTTTCCCAATTCCGGCAAATGGAGAATCTATTGGTTTTATTGATAAATTAAGACTTCAGAGCTTGATTTTTCATAGAGGAGAAAAAGGATTTGTTTTAGACAGCCTTAATAAATCAGAGATGGATAAGATCATTGGAGCAAGAACCATTTTGAGAGGTTATGACAGTTGTTGGGTTCATTGGGGAAAAATGGATTTGAGTTATCTTTATCAGCCGGGAGATGAATAAAAATTTTGTTAAAAATGCGCCAGCCGGGAATCGAACCCGGGTCACCAGATTGGGAATCTGAGGTACTACCACTATACTACTAGCGCTTGAAAACACCTCTTTTATTTAACTGGATTTTAGTTTTAATTGTTTTGTTTACTGGTTATGTTAATTACTTAGTAGTAACAATATAGAAAGATTTATAAACAATGAATTTGTGGAAAATCTACAATGAAGTTGTGCGAATCAATTAATCCTGTTGAGGTATACGAAGGAAGAAATGTAGATGCAATGCCCCAGCTTTTGGCAGATGGAAGAATTCCTATGAGCGCTGCTCAGTTAATGAACTACCGAATTGGACAAAGCGATGCTTTTCCAGAATGGAAAACTAACTATTTTGACACTTCTGACTTAATTGCTTATGATTCTAAAGAAAGCGGAAAAGTCAAATTTATTCTTACCGTGAATAAAGATGGAAAAATAACTGATAGAAAGGCGTTGGAATTAATTAACCAAAATTCAAAGTTAAGCTCAGGCGCAATAAGGCTGGATAATTACAGCGCTTTGAATGGAATTGAAGTTGCAATGGGAGATTTGGGAAAAACTGAAAATTATATGAATAAAGATGAAATTTTAGGAAACAGAGTCTGGAGAATTTTAGCAAGACATCCAAATGAAGTCCCTGCAGAATTTGCTGAAGATTCAAAACTTCTTGGAGAATACTTTTCTTGGGTTAAATCACATACTAAAAATGAAAGTAATATGGCCGTATATGTGGATTCATTTGGAGATTCACCAAAGCTTAGGGCGTGGTATGTCGATAGGCTTGATGACGGGTCTGATGCCTGTGGCTGGAGCAACCTTGTCAATGTCGATGGGCGTTTCGTTGGAATAGCGCCAGAGGCGCAAAACGCGCGAGTCATAAGACCTACTTTAGAACAATCCTTAGCTGTTATAAATCAAAACTTAGAAGGTTTGGAGATAAGAAGAAAATGAGTTTTCAATTAAATCCTTCTCCGAAGAATTATAAGGATTTTTACGGCAGAAACGTTGATCAGATGCCAAAATTGATTGCTGAGGGAAGAACTCCTTTGTCTGTCGCTGGACTTATGGAAGTAAGATTGAAGTATGGAAAAGAACTTCGTGATTGGATGAATAATTATTTTGATACCGGAGATGGAGTTATTTATCATCCTGATGGAAGGATAAAAATTGTGCATGATTCTCAACTTATCAGGGAACTTAGTCCAAAGAGCCCATTAAAAAATAGCGCTTTGGTTTTGGAAGACGGAGTTTATGGTTCTGTTCAAGGCCAAGAATTCAAAAAATCAGATTTTGAGAAATATACTGGCAAGAAATTAAGTGCTAAAGCAGTAAAGAAAAATCCTTTATGGCAGGCATTGGCGAGAGGAGACCAGAATTTGCTTAATGAATATACTAATTTTATATTTTCTGAAGCTAAAGAGAACTTTAAATATGATAAGAATATGGGAATCTATTTAGATTCTGCTGGCGATACTCCTAAGTTAAGAGCGTGGTGTGTCAATAGGCTTGATTACAGGTCTGATGCCGATGGCGGGTTCAACCTTGTCGATGACCTTGGGCGTTTCGTTGGAGTTAGCACCGAAGGTGCTGTCGAAACCAAAAAATAGACT
>JBBSXA010000026.1:0-3255 GCA_038045985.1 Nanobdellota archaeon | reverse complement strand
CCTTGCTCTGCTCCGCCGGCATACAAATCGTCTGATTATTCTGGGTGGAATGAGAAGCAGGTCAATGATTATCTTATTGGAAAACAGAAAGAGTTTGCCATGAAATCTAATGTAAATGCTGAGTGATTATCTTAACATCTTCTGCTTTTCTTCTTTTTTAATTTCGTCTCTTGCAAAATTATCTTTTATTTCCTTTATTGCTAAATGCATTCTTTTTTCTCTTGCTCGAGAGGCATAATAAAATGATTCATCTCTTGTGCCTTTTGTTATTAATATAATTAACTTTCCTTCCATAAGTCTTGCTGTTCGGCCCGCTCTTTGAATTGCTCTTATTGCCGAAGGTATTGGCTCGTAGAAAATAACAATGTTGACTTCTGGAATGTCTAAACCTTCTTCCCCTATTGAGGTAGCGCATAAAACATTTATTTCTCCTTCACTGAACTCTTGAATAACTTTTTTTTGTTCTTTTTGATTTAGGCCAGAACTTCCTCCAGCACTTGTTTTTTTTGCCTGCCCAACAAAAATTTTTGCCCTTATCCCTTTTATTTCGTTAAGTTTTTTAGAAATTGATGAAGCTGTTTCTCTGTATTGTGTGAATACTATTATTTTCAAATTGGGGTTTTCATCTTTTTCAGCTTCAACAATATTTCTTAATATTCCCAATTTAGGATGCTCTATATTTCTTGCAAGCAACTCATTTGTTTTTATGAAAACATCATTGAACTCTGGTTTTGAGACAAGCTTAACAACTCCCTTACTTTGTTTTTTTGCTGCCTGAGCGAATAAATCTTTTAGATAATTGTTAAAACTGGCAAGTGTTTGCGTTTCTAACAATTCTAAAGCATGCTGGAGTTTTACTGCTTGTGCGCATGCACTTGCAGCAAGAAGTGAGTTAAAATTTGTGCTGTCTCTCGAAATAGAGCTCATTAATCTTTTTTGCAAGTTTATCAGCTCTGTTTTTGATGCTGCTCCAAAAAGGACACTTCTTTTTCTTAACTCTTCCACGTAATTATCAAAAATTTTTCTTAGAGAGTGTCTTAACTCCGCCAGTTCTTCAGGAAAATTCACATTAATTTTTTCAAATTCCAGTTCTTGGAGATATTCCTTAACATCTGCACTATCTCTTGTTCGCAACTCTACTTCTTCTATTGATAGATTTTTGCAAATTTCTTTTATTTTATCTAATTCGCTTCCTGGTGATGCAGTTAGCCCAATTATTCTTTTGTTTTTTCCTTGTTCTAAATATTTTTGCGCGACATAGTTATAGTCATAATTTTTTATGCAACGATGCGCCTCATCTTCAATTAAGAGGCAGACTTCGTTTAAATTATAAAGATAATTTTTTAGATCATTTGCAACACACTGGGGGGTTGAGAAAACTATGTTTGAGGTTTCCCATAGTTTTTTTCTTTTTTCGGGAGGAATTGAGCCTGTAAAAAGATTCATATCCGCAAACAATTCTGGAAGATGCTTTTTGAAGTAAGCCAAATGCTGCTCTGCTAACGGTCTTGTTGGGGCAAGAAAAACTATTTTTTCAGAAGGGAATTTTTCTAATCTTTCTATTGCAAGCATTAATCCAATCAGAGTTTTTCCAATTCCAGTAGGCAAAACTACGAGACAATTTTTTTCTTTACAAGTTTCAAAGATTTTTTGCTGGTATTCTCTCGGAGTTATGTTTATAAGAAATTCTTGCATCCATGAGATAAAGTCATGGTGTATAAAAGCGTTTAGATAGCGAAGATGTTTAATATTTTGCTTTAATCCTTTTTTACAATAGCGTAAATTATTAAGATAACAGAGCAAACAATGAGAAGAATTCCTATTAATGAAATAAAATTGAAAGAGGATATGCTATTTAGTATGAAATTTCCTGTAACTCCCAGAGCGCTTGTTCTGACAAATAGAAATCCCGAGATCAGCGCAATTATTCCGAATGCTGCGACAACACTTCTTCTTTCAAAAAAACTTTCTTTATGCATGTTGCTTTCAAGAAACTGCTCTTTAAATTCTTTTTTATATTAGGAAGAGCGCATATCCCAATCCTATTAATACCAGGATTGCAAGGAAACTCCATAAGACTATGCTTCCAAAGAAAACTTTATTCCCATCAAGGCTTGAAATTGGGAGAAGGTTAAAAAATGCGTAGTAAAGACTGAGTCTGGCGAATTCCGAAAATCCTGTTAAATAGCCTATTAGGCTGAAGAAAAGAGTTACTAGTATTCCTGAAGCGGCTATTACTCCTATATGCCATTCAGTCATTTCGGAGAATGTGTAAAGACCCCATCTTTTTGCCGCTCTATAAGATCTTGGCTTAACATCAAAAACTATTGGAGCCATCCAGTATATTTTTCCCAAAGTCAGAATTGAGGTGATTACTGGCAAAAACGCGCCTGCTGGAAAACTCTTTTTGAAGGAATAGTGAGGCCTAACGCCAAATCTTTTTATTTCCCAGAGCTTAAATTCTGTTTCAGAATCTAAAATATAGCCGGTTATTTTCTTTGCGAAGATATTTATTAATATAATAATTATCACTGAAATTAAGGCATAAAAAAATGCGCTTAAACTGCTTAACAGCGTTATTGAAAATGCCAAAATTATTCCAGCAAGGAGTATTATTGCGATTTCGTTCTTTGTAAACATACAAAATACAGTGTTAATTTTTTTATAAACTTTGTTATATTCTAAATTACGGAAAAGTATTTAAATAGAGATTCATGGGGTTATACATGAGAATAAGAAAAGTCAGCGAGGTTGTTGGTCTTAGAGTCTACACGGATTCTGGAGAGTTTTTTGGAGAGGTTGAGGAAGCGAACCTTTTTGAGAATAAGATAGACGGCTGGAGAATAAGGGTTGGAAGTGGCGTTGTCTCGCTTATTGGAGGCGCTAGAGGAGTCATAATTCCACATCATTTTGTCAAAGCTATAAGTGATGTATTTATTATAAACAGAGGCGCTTTGCCTAGCTCTGAATCTAATCTTCAAGAAGTTCCTGAAGAAATGCTTTAGTTGGTGTTTTTGAAAATTGTTGGGTAGTTGGAGCATATAATAGGTTGGAATTGATAAAAACGTTTTTTTCTTAAAAATTATTTGAGAGCTTTGCAGCCTGCAATAATATTTAAGCCTTTTAACTTAAATTGCTATTAAACCACCTGTTGAATTAATAAACAAGAGGAAACTTAATTAAATTTATGATTTTGGGAGTTTATTATCATTATCTGAATGAAGATTTATATCTAAATTATTTTTTTAATAAAGT
>JBBSXA010000025.1:14888-17437 GCA_038045985.1 Nanobdellota archaeon | reverse complement strand
TTGAATGCCAATTTTACAAATTTAACTGGTGCGTTAGATAGAGCTGCAGTTAATACTCTTAACTTTACAGTTGGAGCAATGAATGAGAATATAACTCAAGTTGTTTTTACACTCACAGGGAGCCAGGAATTTGATCCTGATAGTTTTGTTGTTGGAACAAATGGAACAAGTGCATCTAGCACTAATTTTAGCAGTGTGAATGCAACTGGAGGAGGGAGTGTTACGACAAATTTAACATGGGCAAATACTTCTGCATTAGGGATAATTCCTAACGGAACAACTAGAAATTTTTGGTTTAACATGCAGACAAGAAGTATGGCTTCTTCAATGTTGACAGTTACTGTGACTGCCACAGGAGTTTCTGCAACAACAAATATTTCAAGTGGTTTTAGTTTTCCTTTTACTTTCAGATTTTCTGGATATGTGAAAAACGAAACAGGGGGGTATCAAAATGCGACAAATATCTCTATTTATGATTTTGTTGCAGGGCAAAATGGACCTCCTACTGAAATTTTGCTAAACACAACTTTATCAGACACAAATGGTCTTTTTACTTTTACTGGGTTGAGTTCTGCTGGAAATAAAATGTACACATTGAAAATGATTTACTATAATGGTTCTGCTGTTGCAACAAAAATTGGGACGACTTTGCCTCCATTTCCAGCTATGATGTTTTATCCCCAGACTTTTGCAGGAGCGTATGAATTCATGCGTCCTCCTAGCTTAAATGGAACAATTTTTTATCTAGGGCCTGCAGCAACAATTAATATTACTGCAACTAATGGAACAGCTTCTCAATTATTTGGGTATATGCTAATGGAGCAGGGAACAGGATTTCCTATAGGGAGTAATGCATTTGGAAATGTCTCATCTGTTCAACTTGTTGTTCCAACAAACAGACAATATTCTGTTATGGCTATTAGGATGAATAGCCAATTTGTGCAGTATAATAATACTATCTGCAATGGCAATTATATGAACAACACTGCTTGTCAAACTCCCCCAAAATCTAATTCTTCAATTAATCCTGCAACAGAAGGTCAAAGAATTGATATTGTTATGAACTTGGCGATAAATAGAGTTTATATGAATGGCTGCATTAATGTGACTGGGAATTCTACACCAATAACAAATATAACTTCTATTTTGCCTAGAATGCTTCCTTGGACAGGGTTTGTTCCTCCAATGAAACCTGATACACAAGATATTAACCTGACTAATACGGGGCAATTAAATTATTCTGATTCTAGATGTCCTGGTGCTATTGCGTGGTATAATATAAGTTTGCTTAATTCTAATTATTTAGTTGAGTTTTATGGAAGGAATTCTACTGCAGACAGTGCAGCAGAATGGAAAGGCGCTTTCCAAAATGTCAGCTTTGAAGGACAGGTAGCTGGAACAAATAACAATATTAATGTGACTCTTACAGGGCTGGCAGGGAGTTTTGTAGCTGCGAGTGGCTTTGGTGATGTTAATAAAAGTGAGATAACTATAAATATCCAGAATTCAAGTGGTGGTAAAATAACTGATGATACCCCTCATGTAGATATCCATGTTAGGCATCCTGTTTTTGGAGAGATGACTTATATTATTGAAGATTTTTCAAATGGAACATTCACACTTTCGCTCCCTGCAAGCGCAACTGCAAAAGCGAAAATATTTTCTAATAATGCGCCTCCAAAAGAAAAGGTGCTTAATTTAAGCCTATCTATAATAAATATAACTTTGACTACAATGAGTTCAGGAAATTCAGGATTTAAAAGAGTTAATTCCTCAGGAGGAATAGAGGATATGAATATCACAAATTCAAGTTTTGATATGGGCATGAATTTTGTAAGAAACACTGCTGATTGTAATGTAATAAACTATTCAAATTCAAGCTGCTCTTTGTCAAGTTTTGATGCAGATAATTTTAATCCATTTAGCGCTCTAGTTGCTGGAAAAGTTAATATGGAAATGAAATTGAAATCTTCAAATGTTTCAATCACATTCTATAATTTTGATATGTTTTCTGCTAAACAACCTCCAATGGAAAGTGTTATGGACAATCAGGCAAGTTCTGGCTCTTCTACATCTAATCAGATATGGCAGTTTGGAAGTTTTGTGCCTCCAGATGTTTATGATTATGCTGTTGTTGGAATTCCGTATTCTGACAGTGTAATAAATGATTCTGCAAATATGAATATGTCTGTTCCTATTTTATACGATGAAAATTGGAATGTTGCATGGAACTATAGTGCAGGTCATAGACTTGTTAATTTAACAACTTCTATTGATGATTATCTTGATAGCTCAAATAATAGGTCTTTTAATTCTAGCGGATATAGAGATTTATTTAATGGTGGAATCAATTGCAATAAAACAGATTCAAATATAAGCGGCTCTGTTGCTAGCGTTTATTGTTATGTTAATACTTCTTCAAATATGATTTATATGAGAGTGCCTCACTTCTCTGGTGTTTCTCCTAATGTTGTTGGAAGCACTCCTGTCAGCGACAGCTCATCTCCTAGCTCTTCCAGTTCTAGCTCTGGAGGCGGAGTGACTGTTGG